>CAQVQZ010000073.1 GCA_948902155.1 uncultured Oscillibacter sp. | reverse complement strand
AGGCAAGGGTCTGCAAAACCCTGATTCCCCGGTTCAAATCCGGGTGTCACCTCCAAAGGAAACCCTGCAATCCTTGTGGTTGCAGGGTTTTCCTTTCGCCTCTGGATGGGTGTTTTCCCTTTGGGGGCTGGATTTTCTCCTTTGGGCCGCACGCGGCCCCCGGCAACCCTCCGGGTGGACTACTCCTTTCAGGAGGTGTTGTCCCGCTTCTCCCGGTTTCGGCCTTTTGCGCATCAAAACCATTAGAAGCTGTACCAATAGGTGCCGGCACGCAGCTTGAGGAAAATTTACTGTCTGGACTGCGTCAAAAACGCTTGAAATCCGTCAGGATTCCCGCGCGTGTTTTCCTTGCCAGACGAAAAATTTTCTCGCCAATCTGCATACCGCCGCCTATTGGTACAGCTTCTTAAAAATTTCCCAAACCCACTCCAGAAAATTTTACCTCCCCGCATATCCGACTAAACTCCCCAAAATCGGACAATCTACGGGTTATCTCCCCATGATGAGGATTCAGAACCTGTATTCATAACCGGGGAATGCAGGCTGGGCAAAAGACCCGCTCAGACGGCGTTCAACGGTTGTAAATACAGGTTCTAACAGTCCTATCAAATTCAGATGGTTAGGAGGTAATCCTATGGTAATCGACAAGATCGCGGTGCTGCTGGCGGTGATCGGCGCGCTGAACTGGGGCGGCATTGGCCTGTTCGGCTTTGACACGGTAGCCTTTTTCTTTGGCGGACAGATGGCCGTGTTCTCCCGTGTGATCTATACCCTGGTGGGCCTGGCGGGCCTGTGGTGCCTGACGCTGCTCTTCCGGCTGGACCGGGAGACGGCTCCCGACCCCGCCTGACGGCGGACCCGGCAGCGGGGCCCGGAGAGAATCCCTCTCCGGGCCTTTCCCGGTCCCGCCGGACCCGCCGGGAGAAAAAGGAAAAATCCGGAAACCCGTCCAATCGTGAACGTTTTCTGAACCCGGCCCGTTTTTCCTTTACTTTCCCATAAAAATGCTCTATAATCCCTCATGATTGATAAATACGCTCAAATTCCAGACCGACGGAAAGGATGGATTTTTTCCATGGAAGAAAAACTGCGGGAATACGCCCGGCTCCTGGTCCGGGTGGGCCTGAATGTGGAACCGGGCCAGCGGATGATCATCTCGTCCCCGGTGGAGTGCGCCTTCTTCGCCCGGCTCTGCGCCCGGGAGGCGTACGACGCCGGATGCGGCGAAGTGGTCATGAACTGGACCGACGACGCCATGACCCGGATGAAGTACCTCCACGCCTCGGAAGAGGTCTTCGACACGGTGCCCCTCTGGCGGCGGCACTTTTTCAACGACCACGCCCTGGAGGGCGCGGCCTATCTGGCTATTTCGGCCACGGACCCGGAAAACCTGAAAGGCGTGGCCTCGGACCGCATCATCCGGGCCCAGCGGGCCAGCGGCGAGGCCCTCAAAGATTTCGACCGTTTGCAGATGTGCGGCGGCTTCCCCTGGTGCATCGCGTCGATTCCCATTCCCTCCTGGGCGGTCCGGGTATTTCCGGATAAGAAGGACGACGAGGCGGTTTCCGCCCTCTGGGGAGCCATTTTCCAGGCGGTCCGCGTCACCGGCGACGGCAAAGCCGTGGAGCGCTGGCAGGAGCACCTGTCCACGCTGGAGAAGCGCCTGGAGAAGCTGAACGCCCTGAAGCTCAAGAGCCTCCACTATCAGAACGCCCTGGGCACGGATTTGACCGTGGAACTGCCGGAGGGGCACATCTGGGAGAGCGGCGGGGACCGGACCCTGGCGGGCCGGAGCTATATCGCCAACATTCCCACGGAGGAGATTTTCACCGCCCCCCTGAAGACCGGAGCCAACGGCGTGGTCATGGCCTCCATGCCCCTGGTGCATGACGGAAATGTAATTGAAAACATCCGCTTTGTGGTAAAAGAGGGTAAAATCGTGGAGGCTGCGGCCCGGCAGGGCGAGGAGACGCTGCAAGCCGCCATCAGCGTGGACGAGGGCGCGGCCTACTTCGGCGAGGTGGCGCTGGTGCCCTACGACAGCCCGATTTCCAATCAGAAACTGTTGTTTTACAACACGCTTTTCGACGAAAACGCCGCCTGCCACATCGCCTTCGGCGAGGCGTACCCCTGCCTGGAGGGCGGGCAGAACCTGTCCAAGGACGAGCTGAAAGCCAGGGGCCTCAACGACTCCATTACCCACGTGGACTTCATGATCGGCACCCCCGACCTCTCCATCATCGGAACCACCCAGGACGGAACCGAAGTCCCCATCTTCATCAACGGCAATTTTGCTCCTACTTTTTCTTGAAAGAAAAAGTAGGCAAAAAGAACTTTAGCGCGCTCTGTTGGCCTGGAGATAGACCTAGCCGAAGCGACGGCAACCTGGACTTTGCGAATCACATAACATAGAAACGAGGAAAACGAATATGGCATACAAACTGAGGGAAACCGACGATTCCGTCCTGATTTGCGACGGGGCGAAGGTCAGCGGCGACGTAACCCTGGAAAAGGGCGTCAGCGTCTGGTATAACGCGGTCATCCGGGGCGACGACGGGGCCATCACCGTCGGCGAGAACACCAACATCCAGGACTGCGCCGTGCTCCACGAGGAGACCCACGTGGGCGCGGGCTGCACCATCGGGCACGGGGCCATCGTCCACGGCTGCACCATCGGCGACAACGTCCTCATTGGCATGGGGGCCGTCGTGCTCAACGGGGCCAGAATCGGCGACAACTGCATCGTCGGGGCCGGGGCGCTGGTGACGGGGAAGATGGACGCCCCCGCCGGGTCCATGATTTTAGGCAGTCCCGCCAAGGTGGTCCGGCCGCTGACCGAGGCCGAGATCGAGGGCAGCCGGCAGTCCGCCCAGGGCTATCTGGAGACGGCGGAACACTACCGCCGGAGCTGAGCCATGGACTGGAACCGGGACCAGATCAAGCAGCGGCTGCTGGTCGTCTGCGGCGGCGTGGCCTTTTACTGCGCTTTGCAAAACCTGCCTGACGTGTTTTCCGCCCTGCACTGGGTGCTGGGCGTGGCGTCGCCCTTCTTGCTGGGCGGGGCCATCGCCTTTATTCTGAACGTCCCCATGCGGGCCATCGAGGGGCTCCTGCCCGCCGGGAAGCGGTGGAAGTCCCTCCGGCGGCCCCTGGCGCTGGTGCTGACGCTGGCGGCGGTCACCGGCGTGGTCACCCTGGCCGTCTGCGTCATCAGCCCCGGCGTCGGGGAGGCCGTCCGCTCCATCACGGGGCAGATTCCCACCGCCCTCCAGCGGCTCCAGGAGCAGCTGGAGGAGCTGGAGAGCTGGCTTCCCCAGCTGGAGGCGTTCGCGGGGGATCTGGACTTTGACTGGAAGGCCCTGACGGAAAAGGCCGTCTCCCTGGCCAGAGACTGGGGCGGCGGGCTGGTTTCCTCCGGCGGGGTGTTCATCGGCGGCTTGGTCAGCGGCGTGAGCACCTTCGTCATCGGGCTGATCTTCTCCTTCTACGTCCTGCTGCAAAAGGAACGGCTCAGCCGCCAGGGGCGGCAGGCCCTCTATGCCCTGTTCCCTGAACGCTGGGCGGACCAGGGGCTGGCGGTGCTCCGGCTGGCGAACCGGACTTTTTCCAGCTTCCTCTCCGGGCAGTGCGTGGAGGCGGTGATTCTGGGGACACTGTTCGTCATCGCCATGACCATTTTCCGGATGCCCTACGCCCTGCTGGTGGGGGTGCTCATCGCCTTGACGGCCCTGATTCCCGTGGTGGGGGCCTTCATCGGCTGCGTGGTGGGAGCCCTGCTCATCGCCGTTACCAACCCCTGGCAGGCGGTGGGGTTCGTGGTGATGTTCCTGGTGATTCAGCAAATCGAGGGAAACCTGATCTATCCCCATGTGGTGGGGTCCTCCGTGGGCCTGCCGTCCATCTGGGTGCTGGCCGCCGTGACCCTGGGCGGGAAGCTGATGGGCGTGGCGGGGATGCTGTTTTTCATCCCCCTGTGCTCCGTGCTCTACGCCCTGTTCCGGGGGTTCGTGAAGGAACGGCTGAAGGTTCGGAAAATTCCTCCGCAGAAGTGGCGGGACGCGTAAACCAGAACCGCTCTCCGGGTTTCCCGGAGGGCGGTTTTTGCATGGGCGCAAAAAAATGGGAAATGGGGGTTGACAACTTTCCTTGTCAGTGCTATGCTATGAGTTGACAAGGATAGTTGTCAATTTGACAGGAAAGATTGTCAGGAGACAGGAGGTTGCGAAATGCCGTTGTATAACCGGCTGAAGGAACAACGGGCGCGGCTGGGGGTCAACCAGCAGGAGCTGGGACGGCTGGCCGGGGTTTCCCGGCAGACCATCAGCCAGATTGAGCGGGGGGACTACTCTCCGTCGGTAACGCTGGCGCTGAAGCTGGCGAAGATCTGCGGCGTGCAGGTCGAGGATATTTTTAGCTATCAGGAGGAAGAGTCCCATGAATGAGAAGAAACAGGAAAAGAGCGAAAACCGGAAGGCCCTGCCGAAATTCGCCCTGACGCTGGTAGGGTCCCTATTGGTGGGCGGCGTACTCGGGTTTTTCGTCGGGGTAAGCCGGGGACTTGGGCTGGACGGCTCCCGGCTGGCGGGCTGGATCAACGGGGCCCTCCAGGCGGCGACGCCCTGGGGCATCCCTGTGACGTCGGTGCTGACCCTGGGGGGCTGCTTCTTCCTCTACCGTGCCGCTGCGAAGAAGTTCGCCGCCTGGGACGGCGGGGACGAGGACGAGGACTCGGAGGCCATCGATATCCTGCTGAGCTGGGTGCTGCTCCTCAGCGCTGTGCAGCTGCTGGTTGACCTCTTCTTCATGGCCGCCTTCTGCGGGCTGGACCCGGACGTCCATGTCCTGGCCAATATAGGGGTGTTCATCCTCTCCTGCGGCGGCGTGATCTTCGCTCAGCAGAAGGCCGTGGACCTGACCCGCCGGATGAACCCGGAGAAGCACGGCAGCGTCTACGACGTCAAGTTTCAGAAGAAGTGGATGGACAGCTGCGACGAGTCGGAGCGGCAGCAGGTCGGGCAGGCGTGCTACCGGGCCTACATGGTCACCAGCCGCCTGTGCCTGGGGGTGTGGCTGGTGCTGGTGATTTTGAGCATGGTGTTTGAGATCAGCCTGCTTCCGGTGTTCGTCTTGCTGGTGGTCTGGGGCGTCATGCAGGTGACTTATACGCTGGAGTGCATCCGGCTGTCGAAGCATTCGGAGGAACCTTGACAGCCGATGCCGGAGCTGTTATACTAGAAAAAGGGAACGCCGTGCAAGGCGGCTGGCCCTAGTTTGGGTTTTTAGGATATCCTAAGAAACCGTCACTTGCCAGAGTGGCGGTTTCTGCTTTTCACAATGATCGTCACCACGAAGGCGCCGATATGTAATGTGATCCGCATCGGCCTCACCTCCTTTCGGAGGATGTGGCCAGCCGCCTTTCCGCTGCACAGCGTTCCCGCCCCCTGAAAAGGGGGCGGGATTATCTTATCATTCTAAAGGCTCGCTGTCAATTGCTTCCGGCGGCATGGCCTCCTCCGGCAGGCCGATGCCGGCCAGGAAGGCGAACGTGCCGCTGGTCTTCCGTCCGTGGACCAGGATGGTGTAATCTCCGGTTTTGGGAATCACTACGGACTGGTTCCCGCTCAGCGGGGACTCTTCCAGGATGGTGTTCCCTTCCTCGTCGCTGATTTCCGCTTCCAGCCAGCCATCGTAGGTATTGATATGGGCTTCCAGGGAGTTCCCCCTCTCCAGGTGGAGGGTGTGGGAGTCGAAGCCGTCGAAATAGCTGTAGTCCATGCGGTAGGAGGTCGCGTCGGCGTAGCGGGAGCAGTTATAGCCGTTGAAATAGTCGGTGTTCTCATAGGCCCAGGCGGCGGCGTAGAGGGTCAGAGCCGCCCCCACCAGGAGGAAGCAGAGAAGCATCCCCAGCCAGTCGTATTTGACCTTGCCGCCGCCCCGGGCGGAGAGCAGGGTCTCGATTCCCAGGGCCACCAGAATCAGGGGCGAGGCTTTCAGCAGCCAGCGGATGTCCAGGGCGGGCCAGAGCAGGGAGGCCAGCATCCCGCAGCCCGCCGCCACCAGGACCACGCCCAGGGTGAACGTCCCTACCCGGCGCTGGGGGCGGACCACCTCCTCATTGGCCGTCATGGTCCGCCTCCTTCTTCTCCTGGAGCTCCCGCTCGTACTTCTCCACGTTGAACTCGGATTTCCACTCCAGGGTCACCGGCACGGGCTCTTCCGACTCTTCCGGCTCCGCCGACTCCGGGACCGGCGGGGCCTGGGGCTCCGGCTCCTGATGGAAGGTTTCCTCCGCCTTTGTCCAGGGGGTCGCCTTCATCTTGGGGAGCGTACCGGGGTCCTTGGGGGCCGTGTAGGAGGGGCCGTCGTCCTTGGGCGCTTTCGGCCCTTTGATGAACCAGAGGCCCAGGGCGATGACCAGCACCGTGCCCAGAATCCGGGGCATATCCCAGACCAGCAGCTCGTAGAGCCACTCGAAGAAGGGGAAGTGGTTTGCAAGCGTTCCCAGAAGCCGCCGGGCGAAGATTTGATAGATATTGTAAAGGCCCACGGCGATCAGCACCCAGCCGATGAGGCTCCCCCGGCGGTTAAGAATCTGCGTCAGCTTCCGGGCGTCCATCTCCGACAGGCCGAACAGGAACTCGTCCTCCGGGGCGAGCCCATCCCGAATCTGGCGGCGAAGATTGAGGCTGTCAAAAAACGAGTAGAGCCACAGCGGAACGATAAGGACCGCCAGTACCCCCATCTCCAGAAATACCGCCACAAACAACACGGCGGCGACGATGATGGTCTGGGAGATGCCCCGCTTCATATACCCCTGGCACATCTGCCCACAGCCGGGAACGCAGGCCCACATCAGGTGCCAGCAGCTCCCTAAAAATTTCCGAATGGCTTTCATGCCTTGTTTCCTCCTTCTACAAACCGGCTGGGCCGGAATCCGTCAAAAAAGTCCGAGATGCCGCCTACGGTCTCCCGCAGGGAATCGCTGATTTCCCCCGTCAGGCCGGTGAGCCGCTGGGAGATGCTGGAGCGGTCCTCCGGCAGGGAAACCCGGATGGTGTGTCCCGGCCCGGCGCTGCCCCAGAGCATGGTGAGGGCCAGGGCCACCGCCGCCGCTGCCGTGGCGTAGCGGCTGGTGATCATCTGGACGGCGCGGGTCCGGATGCGGGTCCAGAGGGCCTTTTGACAGGAGCGCTCTGGGACCAGCAGGGCCGCGTCCTCCAGAATCAGGGTGTAACGATGTAAGCAGTCGTCGCAGAAAGCCAGGTGTTCCGCGATCTCCAGGCGCTTCAGGTCGTCGAAGCGGTCCTCGTTCCGGGCCAGGGCGGTCAGGGCCCCGTCGCTCAAATGTCCGTCGTCACGAAATACCATGCTGTCCACCTCTTTCCAATTCCTCCCGCAGCAGCCGCTTGGCGCGGGAGAGCTGTGTGTAAACGGTTTTCACGGGCCGTCCCAGGGCCAGGGCGGCCTCCTCGGGGGAGCGTTCCTCCAGCAGGCACAGGCGGCAGACCTGCCGGTAGGGCTCCTTCATCTGCTGGATGGCGTCCCGGACCGCCGCCGCGCCGCTGCGGCGCAGGGCCACCTCCTCGGCGGGCGGGGCCAGTCCACGGGCCAGCTCCTGGTCTCCGGGGAGGACCGTGCGGCGGTTCCAGGCGCTTTGCAGATGGTCCTTGGCCTTGTTGGCGGCAATGCGGCCCAGCCACTGCCGCTCATAGCCCTCCGGGATGCTGTCCCGGTGGATGTAGGCGGAGAGGAAGGTGTCCTGGGTCAGGTCCTCCGCCGCCGCGGAGTCCCGGACCAGCTGGAAGCAGACGGTGTAGACCAGCCGCTCGTATTGCAGCACCAGGGCTGAGAATTGTTCCTTTGTCATGGAAGCCACGCCGTCTCACCACCCCCTCCATGCGGTCCGCGCTTTGTCGTCCGACGCATATAGTACGATTTTGCGGCGGGAAGTTCTTCAAGAAAATTAAAAAAATTTTTTGTGGCGCGTGTTGGGGACCGGAGCGGCCGGGGCAGGATTTATGCAGAAATGAATAGATAGTATGCAAATATGAATAGAACAGGCCGGGGCCCGGTTTCTTTGCGCGGTTTTCACAGAAATCCGGGGCGGAGCTGGACGCTTTTCACAAAGGAGGCGCGGGCCGGGGGGTGTGCACTCCCCGAGAAGGCTATTCAAAAATGAATAACCCTGGAGGGAACTGGCAAAGGGCACACACAAAACAGCGAAAAACCCTCCGGTTTTTTGGCGGGTCTTACAAAAATCGGTCGGGTGAGGGAGAAACTGCGGCTTGAAAAGCTGGCACGAAAGTTGCTATAATGTTTATCGGACAAAACGGGGTCCGGCCCCGAAAAATGAAGGAGGATACCAATATGTATCAGACCGTTCGCTATGAGAAGAAAGACAATATCGGTATTGCCACCATCAACCGCCCCGAGGCGCTGAACGCCTTGAATTCTCAGGTGATTTCCGACCTGGAGGCGCTGATTTCCGAGGTGGAGAAGGACACGGAGCTCCGGGCCTTCATCCTCACCGGCGAGGGCCGCTCTTTCGTGGCCGGGGCCGACATCGGCGAGCAGAAGCCCATGGACGTGGCCCAGGGCCGCAAGTGGGGCCAGCGGGGCAGCGCCCTCTTCCGCCGCATCGAGAAGCTGGAGATCCCCACCATCGCGGCGGTGAACGGCTTCGCCCTGGGCGGCGGCTGCGAGATCGCCATGAGCTGCGACATCATCCTGGCCGCAGGCCCCAACGCCGAGGGCAAGGGCGGCGCGAAGTTCGGCCAGCCGGAAGTCGGCCTGGGCATCACCCCCGGCTTCTCCGGCACCCAGCGGCTGCCCCGCCGCGTGGGCGTCGCCAAGGCCAAGGAGCTGATTTTCTCCGGCAAGGTCATCGGCGCGGACGAGGCCAAGGCCATCGGCCTGGCGAATGAGGTCTATCCCCTGGAGCAGCTGATGGACGCCGCCGTCGCCATGGCGAAGTCCTTTACCGTCAACGCGCCGATTGCCGTAAAGTATTCCAAGGCGTGCATCGACCGCGGGATGCAGATGGACATTGACGACGGCATCGCTCTGGAGAACGAGCTGTTTGCCATGTGCTTCGCCACCGAGGACCAGAAGGAGGGCATGAGCGCCTTCCTGGAGAAGCGCAAGGAGAAGAATTTCCAGAACAAATAAGCATTTACGTTGCATCGGCTTGCAGGAACGGATTTTTAAGGCCCCTTTGGAAAGGGGCTCCCGCCGGAGGCGGGTGGGGATTGTTCTCCAGGGCCCTTCGATTGCAGGCTTGGAATAGAATGACAGCTTGGAGAACAATCCTCCGTCGCGGCTTCGCCGTGCCACCTCCTTTCAAAAGGAGGCTGGGATTTTACGGCATTGGCGGCAAGCGTTCTTACAAGAGTCCATTCCCCGATATTCTATCACAGAAAAAGGAGTTCGGAAAGCATGAAAAAAGTTCGCGTGATTTCCGCTGAGGAAGCGGCGCTGATGGTCAAGGACGGCGACACCGTCTCTACCGGCGGCTTCGTCAGCTGCGCCTGCCCCGAGGCCCTCACCAAGGCCCTGGAGCAGCGCTTTGTGGAAACCGGGCATCCCCGGGACCTGACGCTGTTCTTCGCCGCAGGCCAGGGCCACCGGGACGGCACCGGCGGCGACCACTTCGGTCATGAGGGCATGTGCAAGCGGGTCGTGGGCGGCCACTGGGACCGCGCCGCCAAGCTGGGCGAGCTGGCCCTGGCCAACAAGCTGGAGGCTTACAACCTGCCCCAGGGCGTCATTACCCACATGTACCGGGATATCGCCGCCCACAACATCGGCACCATCACCCACGTGGGCCTCTACACCTTCGCCG
>CAQVQZ010000072.1 GCA_948902155.1 uncultured Oscillibacter sp. | reverse complement strand
GTCGCCGACGGAAAGGAGGGACGTGTCCGCTGTGTGGACCATGGCCGGTTCCGGTTCCGGTTGAAATACAAGACGGTCCCCGGCGGCGTTGGCCCCGGCCACTTCCCCCTGCCGGACGCTCTGCATCCAAGTGGAGAGGCTGCGGTCCGTGCAGTCGCCGCAGGCGTAGATATCCGGGTCGCTGGTTTCCATCGCCTCTGTGACGGCGACCGCCCGGCCCGCGCTCAGTCCGGCCTGCTCCGCCACGGCGGTATTTGCCCGGAACCCGGTGGAGAGCAGCACCAGCTCCGCCGGGAAGCTCCGCCCGTCCTCCAGCGCCACGGAGGCAACCCCTCCGCTCCCGCCCTCCAGGGCCTTGATCCGGACCCCTGTCGCCACCGGGATTCCGGCGTCCTCAATGCGCCGCCGGAGCGCCTCCGCGCTGCGCCGGTCCAGCAGCCGGCCCATCAGCACCGGAGCCAGGTCCAGCACCGTCACCCGGAGCCCCGCCTTTTTCATTTCCCAGGCGATCTCCAGCCCGGTGATGCCGCCGCCGACCACCACGGCACGGGACGCCGACAGCATCCGGCGGCGGATGGCCCGGAGGTCCGTGTCGGAACGAAGGGTAAACACGCCCGGCAGGCTCCTCCCGGTGATGGGCGGAAGGAAGCACCGGGCGCCCAGCGCATACACGCACTTGTCATAGGGCAGGACCGTCCCGTCGTCCAGCGCGGCCGTCCTGGCGGCGGGGTCCAGGGACTCCACCGTCCGCCCCAGGGTCAGGCGGATTCGGTTTTCCTCCAGCCATTCCCGGCCTGCGACGGGGTAGCGGTCCTCGGAAAAGCCGTTCAGCAGCCCCTTGGAGAGCATGGGGCGGCAGTAGGGAATCCGGTCCTCCCCGCTGACGATCCGGATGGAGGCGGAGGCGTTCCTGGCCCGGATAGCCCGGGCGGCGGAGACCGCCGCCACGCCGCCGCCCAGGATCAGGAATTTCTGCTTCGTATCCCGGCGGAAGGCCGGAGGGGCCTCCTCCCGGGGCGCCGGAGGGGCCGCGTCTTCCGCCTTGACGCCGCCCGCCTTACGGCGGAGCCGCAGGGACGGCCCCGTGAGGGAGGCCGGAGGCAGGAAGGACAGGCCGCCGCTGGAAACCATGTCCGCGTCCGCCCGGCTGAGGGGACCAAAGTGCAAGGCGCGGGTGGGACAGGCCGCCGCACAGGCCGGGTCCAGTCCCTCCTTCCGCCGCCGGGCACAGCCGTCGCATTTTTGGGCGTACCCCGTCCTCTTGTTCAGCGACGGCGCGCCGTAGGGGCAATGGTGGACGCAGCGCCCACAGCCGACGCACTTCCCGTCATCATGTTGAACCGTGCCGTCTTCGGCGATGTACATGGCCCCCGTGGGGCAAACCGCCGCACAGGCGGGATTTTCACAGTGGTTGCAGGCCGCGGAAAAATGAACCGGGGAGCCGCCTTCCGTCAGGGTTTCCACCCGCCGGAAGAATTCCCCGGCCCCCAGCTTGTTCTGCTCCTTACAGGCGATCTGGCACGCCTTGCACCCGACGCATCGCGTCGTGTCGTATAAAAAACCGAGCCGCTCCATCTCAAACCTCCCAGCGGATGACTTGGGCAAACGCCGCATGCGCAATGTGTTTCGCGCAGGCGAACCGTTTCTCATGCGTCTATTAAGACCATATAAAAAAACGGCGCTTTCCGCAATCCAAATATTTTGCAGTTTTGCGGGAATAGCAGGCAGACGCAGGGAGGCAGGGGAAATATTCAGGGTTTTCCCGGGCATTTTCCCAAAAGAGGGAATTGCTATAAACAGACGGGTCCGCTATACTAAACCTGCGGCCGTGAGAAACGGACTTCTTTCAGGCAGGAGGCGCTGATATGGAAAAATGGTATCACGCAATTGTGACGGAAAACCGGCTGCCTATGCTGGAGCATTATCTGCTGGGCGGCGGCAGCTATCAATTCTGCTGGCACGGTCCGCTGGAACTGATGCTGGTCCTGAAGGGAGGCGCGGAGGTCTTCGCCGACGGGAAAAAATATCTGCTGGAGCAGGACGATTTGCTGCTGATCAACTCAAACTGCGGACATTCCACCTTCCTCCGGGAGCTGGGCAGCCTGGTCCTGATCTGCGAGGTATCCGCCGATTTCTTCCGGGAACGGCTCGCCGCGGAGCTGAGCACCCTGCAGATCGACTGCGTCTCCTCCCCCGGGATGGGAGAGGAAGCCTTGTTTTCGCGGCTGCGGTTCTTCCTGGTACAGTCCTTCTTCAACGCGCTTCAGGAACAGCCCGCCGTCCAACGCCTGTCCCTTCAATATGTGTCCCTCCTGCTGTCCGAACTGATGCTCCGTTTTTCCACGCAGGTCACCGCCCCGAAAGCCGGCAAGGGCAAGGAGCAGGAGGCCCTGCAGCGGGCCATGGACTATATCGAGGCCAATTTTGAGCAGAAGCTCACCCTGGAGCAAGTGGCCGCCCATGTGCAGTACAACCGGACCTACCTCTCCACCCTCTTCAAGAAAAGCACCGGCATCCTGTTTAACGACTACATCACCCGCGTCCGCCTCCGCCATGCCCTGGAAACTCTTGGGAGACAGGACCGTTCCGTCGTGGACATTGCGCTGGACCACGGCTTTACAGACGCCAAGGCGTTTTCCTCCAGCATGAAGAAATACTGCGGGCGGACGCCCCAGGAATACCGGCAGGCCCTGCGGCAGAATCCGGAGCTCCGGGCCATGCGGGGCTCGGACAAGTACCTTCCCCGCCCGCTGCCGGAGGCGGAGGAGGCCCTGGCGCGATACAGTCCCTGTTTTGAAAGGACGGACAGCCGGACCGTGGACCGGCAGGCCGTCCGGGATATCCGGGAACAGTTGGCGTCCATTGCCGCGCGGTTGGACGAACTTTTGTAAAATCATGGGCGGGGATTGAAATATCCTCCCCGTTTGGAAAAATGGTTTGGAAAATGCCAAAGATATTGCATTGAATCAAGCGAAAAAAGAATGTACACTTTTCCTAAAGAAGCGGAAGGTGTACATTCTTTTTTGTGCACATCGTTAAAACGGCAGCGCTTTTTGTGCTAGGGGCTGTTTGAAACATGGAGAAATGCCCGGCGGCGGGAGATTTTTTCGCCGGGCGAGGCGGTTTTCCCCGGGAATCCTGGCGGATTTCAAGGAAACTCAACGCAGCAACCGCGGAAAAATATCCGCCGATTGGGTGTTTTGGCATGTTTCAAGCAGGCCCTAATCAGAGGGGAGGAATTTTGCTTGCTTCGCTATGAGCAGCTCGTTTACGACCACGCGGTGATTACCGCGATTCTGGACCTGTGCGATATCGTACATATTGGATTTCAGGACAAACAGACCGCTTATGTCGTTCCCATGTGCTACGGCTGGGCGGCGGACGACCGGCGGCTTTCGATTTTCATTCACACCGCCAAAGAGGGCTACACCCGGATGCTGCTGGAATCGGAGCCCGTGGTGTGCTGCTCCTTTGCCGCCTGGCGGAACTTCCCGGACCGGCCCTATAAGGGCCACGTCCACGACTACCGCTCCGTCATGGCCTTCGGCAGGGCCCGTTACCTGGGCCCGGAGCGGGAGCCGGAGGCATGCGCCGCGGCGCTCCAGGCCCTGTTCCGCAAGACCCGCCGGGTGGACTGCAAGAACCCCAAGGGCATCGCCGGAATGGATATGTACGCAATCGAATGCGACTGGCAAGACGTATCCGGCAAAACCGAGACGCCCGTCCGCCGCCCGGAGGACGTTCCCTTCCCGGACGTCTACGGACTCCCGGAGGACCACGAGCCCTATGACGTCGGCGATTTGCTGGCGGAACGGCCAAACGAGATACGGAACAAGCGTTACCTGGGATACCTGAATATCCGAAACAACGGAAAGGACGGACAGACACATGGAAGGATTTGACCTCGCCGGCGCGGGCTTTGACACCGCCTTCATCCACGCGGGGCAGCGCCGGGACAGCGACTGGGGCGCCCTGGCGACCCCCATCTACCAGACCTCCACCTTCTGCTATGACACCGTGGAGGAGGGGCAGAAGAAAATCATGCGGGAGATCCCCGGCTGCTACTACTCCCGCTCCGGCAACCCCACCAATTTTGTCCTGGAGGAAAAAATTGCCGCCGTGGAGGGCGCGGAGGCCGCCGTTTCCACCGCCTCCGGCCTGGGGGCCATCGGCTGCGTCATGGTGGCCTTCCTGCGGACCGGGGACCATGTGGTCTGCGGCCGGTGCGTCTACGGCGGCACGAACCACATCATGGGGACCAACCTGGCCCAGTTCGGCATCGACGTGACCTTTGTGGACACGACGAAGCCGGAGGAGGTGGAGGCGGCGGTCCGCCCCAACACGAGGATGCTGTACTTTGAGACGGTGGCAAATCCCCTGATGACCGTCACCGATGTGGCCGCCATGTCCAAGATCGCCAGGGCCCACGGGCTGAAAATGGTGGTGGACAGCACCTTCACCCCGCCCCCCATCCTCTTCGCCCTGGAGCTGGGAGCGGACATCGTGGTCCACTCCCTGACGAAATACTACAACGGCCACGGGGACGTGATCGGCGGCGTGGCCGCCGGGTCCAAGGCGGACATGGACAAGGTCCGCAACGGCGCCATGACCCGGTTCTGCGGCACGCCCCTGGCCCCCTTCAACGCCTATCTTGTCATCCGCAGCATGAAGACCATGGGAATGCGGGTCCGCCGCCACTGCGCCAACGCCATGGAGACGGCCCGGTATCTGGAGTCCTCCCCTTACATTGCCCGGGTCTATTACGCGGGCCTTCCCAGCCATCCCCAGCACGAACTCGCAAAGCGCCAGATGCGGGAGGAGCTGTACACCGGCATGATCGCCTTCGAGCTGAAGGAGGGCATCCACGGCCGCTCGGCTTACGACGCCGGGGCAGCGCTGCTGAACAGCCTCCGCCTGGCCCAGATCGCCGTATCCCTGGGGGACCCCGACACCCTCGTCGAGCACCCCGCCAGCATGACTCACGCCCGGGTTTCCAGGGAGGACAAGGAGAAGGCCGGAATCAGCGACGGGCTGATCCGCCTGTCCGTGGGCCTGGAGGACGTGAAGGACATCATTCAGGATTTCGAGCAGGCGTTTGCCGCTCTGTAAATACCAAATACGATTTTTAGGAGAAGAAAGCTATGAAAGAGGACAGCCTGAAAGCCCTTGAGAACGAGAGAAATTACGGCCCCCTGGCCTTCCTGCCCATGATCGTGCTGCTGGTGGTGTACTTCGGCAGCGGCATTGTCTTCACCATCCTGGGAACCCCCGACGCTTTCAAGCAGATTTCCCGCGAGTTCGCCCTGGTTATCTCCGTGCTGGTGGCCCTGTTCATGAGCAAGCGGGGCATCAACGAGGCGGTGGACGCCTTCGCCGCCCACTGCGCCAATCCCGGCATCATGCTGATGTGCCTGATCTTTGTCCTGGCCGGTATGTTCTCCGGCGTTACCAAGGGCATGGGCGCGGTGGACTCCACCGTGAATCTGGCGCTGTCCTTTATCCCCGCCCGTTTTATCACCGCCGGCCTGTTCCTGATCTGCGTGTTCATCTCCACGTCCATGGGCACCTGCCTGGGAACCATCTCCGCCATCGCCCCCATCGCCCTGGGCTTCATCGAGGCCGCCGGGCTGGACCCTGCCGTCACCATGTCCGCCGGGATCGGAGGCAGCATGTTCGGAGACAACCTCTCTGTCATCTCCGACACCACCATCGCCGCCACCCGGGGCGCGGGCTGCGAAATGAAGGACAAATTCCGCATGAACTTCAAGATCGCCCTGCCCGCCGCTGTCATCACGACCGTCATCTACTGCCTCATCGGCGGCGGCGCAGAAGTCTCCGGCGCTTATGAGTACCAGCTGCTCAAGGTCGTCCCCTACCTGGTCGTCCTGGTCTGCGCCGTGGCGGGCATGAACGTGATCTATGTCCTCCTGACGGGCACGGTCCTCTCCGCTGTCATCGGCATCGCCACCGGGTCCATGACCCTGGTGACCCTCTCCTCCTCCGCCACCGGCGGCATTAGTGGGATGCTGTCCCTGGTGCTCATGGCGCTGTTCATGAAGGGCCTCAGCGGCATGGCCGCAGATATGGGCGGCATGGAGTGGCTGACGGGCCTCTTCAAAAACATCAAGAGCCGCAAGGGCGCCCAGTACGCCATCGCCGGAATTGTCTCGGTCATCGATTTTTTCATCGGGAACAACACCATCGCCATCATCATCAGCACCCCGCTGTGCAAGCCCATCGCCAAAAAATACGGCGTTGCGCCGGAGCGCCTGGCCTCCCTGATGGACATCTTCGGCGTGATTGTCCCGGGCTTCTCGCCCCTGAGCTCCGCCTTCCTGGTGGTCACCACCATGAGCTCCGTCTCTCCGCTGTCCCTGATGACCCGCGGGTATTATCTCTTCTTCCTGTTCGTCTTTACCATCATCACCATTCAGTTCAATCTCCTGCAGACCAAGGAGGAAAAGGAAGGAAAGTCGTTCTATCCCGAGCTTGACGAGGCGGAGGCTGTCCGCTAAAATTAAGGAAAACCGGCACAGGCCCTTCGCTGTCAGCGCGGTCTGTGCCGGTTTGAGATCTCCGGGGAGGAGGGTGCGCGCAATGCCCGTTCAAAATGCAGACGGTTCCGGGACGCGGAGAGCGGCGATCCTTCTCATCGCCGCTTCCTTCATGTGGGGAAGCAGCTTTGTCTGCTCCAAAATCTGCTTGAACGCCGGGCTGCTGCCCTTTGAGACGGTGTTCTACCGCATGGCGGTGGGCGTCGCTCTGCTGGGCGCCGTGTTTCACAAGCAGCTCCGCCGGTTCTCAAGGCCGGCTCGGCTCACCGGCGTTCTGCTGGGGGTGATTACCTCCGCAATTTATTCATTTGAAATGTACGGCATTTCTATGACGGAGGCCACAAAGGCCGCTTTCCTGACCTCCACAAATATTATTATGATGCCCTTCCTCTATGCGGCGTTTTTCCATGTCCGGCCCCGGCTGCGCTCCATCGCCGCCGCCGGGCTGGCTATGGGCGGCGTGTGGTGTCTGAACCGTGTCCAGGGCGGGTTCGCCTTCGGACCGGGGGAGCTTCTCCTTCTCGTGACCGCCTTCCTCTACGCCATGAACAGCATTACCGCCGCAAAGCTGGGAAAGGACTGCCCCGCAGTGCAGATCACCTTTTTGCAGCTGCTGACCACGTTGATTTTTACCGGAATCATGACGCTGATCCAGGGACGCGGCGGCAGCTATCCGATAGAGGCGGTGGGCGCGCTGCTCTATCTGGCCGTCGGGCCGACGCTGATCTGCTTCCTCATCAAGAACTATGCTGTCCAGCGCATCTCCCCGGTGAAGTGCACGCTGATTTTGGCGACGGAGGGCGTCTTCTGCGCTCTCTTGTCCGTCGCATTGCTTCACGAAAAACCAACGCCCTCCATGTGCGCCGGAAGCCTGCTGATCCTCTGCGGCATTCTTGTGGAGGAATTGGGGAGCATTGTTTATAGCAATCCGCAAACATCCTGACGGCAGTTCGGCGGATACAGGCGGCCGCACCCCTGCGTCTTCCTCCTTGACGGGCGTCGGCCCGCCTGCGCCGCCATTCTTGTTCTGTACCACCCGTATCCGCCTCCTTTGCCGCCATGATTTCTGCGGACTGCGATAAAACCGCTTCACAGAGGGCCTGCCGTCATGCGGGTTTGCCCCTGAGCGGGCACCGGGCATTCTTTATCATCGGTCAAAGCGCAGTAAAACGGAGACTGCCGCGCCATCTCGGTGCGATAGTCTCCGTTTTCTGTCCATATGGGGCGAACCCGCAGGCAGCTCCCTTCCGGCATACCGGCATGTAAATCGCCGCGGAGGTTATCCGCCTCTCCAACAGCAGGGCGCCGGAAGCGCGCTTTGCATGCCCCGGCGGCCCGGAAGCCGCCCTCCATGGGCAGCCGCCCCAGGGTCCTTTCGGCGAATCCCCAGTTCTACGGGGCGATGCCCCACAGGTCCTCGAACAGCCCGCCTCCGTTGGGGTCGGGCTCCGGGGTCACGGGTTCCGACGGCTCGTCGGGAGATACCGGCGGCGGGTCCGGTTCCGGTGTGGGCTCCGGCGTGGGCGTCGGCTGAGGAGAGGGCCCGTAGCCCTCGTGGCTCTCGCCGGGGGAAGGAACATAGGGGGCCGTGGTGCCGGGGGTCGTGGTAGTTTCGCCGTTGGGATCAACGGGGTTCAGCGGATCTTCCTCAGGCGGCAGCGCCATGCCCTCGTGGACGGGACAGCCTCCCGTGGGATTCTCCTCCGAGGGCTCCTTCGCCTTCTCCAGCGTGCTGATGAGATAGGCGTCGTCGTCGGCCTTGATGCCGGGGCCGTAGTCCTCCCGGAGATAGTCCAGATAGGCCCGCTGCTCCACCGACGCCTCGGGGCAGGATTCGCCCGCCAGGCAGTGGCCCTCGGTGCAGTAGGATACCATCTTGTGGACGGTGCACGCCTCCGCCGGCCCGGTGCCCGCCGCCGCCTCAAAGGAGGCCGTCCGGTTCCCTCTCGGGTCGGCGCGGCAGGCGTCGGTGGGCTTCATGCCGCTGTCCAGGCAGACGCTGATCGTGGTCAGCCCGGTGGAGGGCTTGTTGTCAAAGTCCTTGTTTGGCAGCTCCGCATGGAGGGGCTCCATAACCTTCTTCCACATGGTGATGGCGGGGTTGCCGTTGTAGCTGATCTTTTCCGGCTCCTCATAGCCCGTCCACACCGCGGCCACATAATAGGGGGTGTAGCCCACAAAATAGCGGTCCCGGTTGTCGTTGGTGGTGCCGGTTTTTCCGGCGATGGTCATGCCGCTGAACCGGGCCTGTCCGCCGGTGCCGGCGGACACGGCGTTTTTCAGCATGCTCGTCATAAGGTAGGCCGTAGTCTCCTTCATGGCCACATGGGTCTCGCCCTCGTTTTCCAGCACCGTCACCTCGTTCCCCGCGCTGTCCAGGCGGGTGACCCGGAGGTAGGTCCGGGGCTCGTTATAAATGCCGTTGTTGGCAAAGCAGGCATAGGCCGCCGCCATTTCCACGGTGTTCAGTCCATAGGTAAGTCCGCCCATGCCGATGGCGCCGACGGCCATGTCCTCCGGAACCAGGTTCAGCTTCAGGTTTTCCACGGCAAAGCGGTACGCCTCCTCCACGCCCACGGATTGGAGGGCCTGGACGGCGATGGTGTTGATGGATTTCTGAACGCCGGTGCGGACGGTGGTAAAGCCGGTGTAGGTGTTGGGGGAGTTTTTGGGCCAGGGGCTGCCGTTCAGCTCCTGAACGGGGTAGTTGTCAAAGACGCTGCCCTGGGTGATGACCCCCGCGTCCAGAGCCGGAGCGTAGGCCGTCAGAGGCTTCATGGAGGAGCCCACCTGCCGCCGGGCCGTGGCGCAGCTCCAGCCCAGGTTCCGGTCCTTTTCCCCCACCTTGCCCACCATGGCCACGATGTTGCCGGTGTAGGGGTCCAGGATCGTGATGCCGGACTGGAGGGGCTGGCCGTTCCGGGAGGTGACGTCCAGGTTGCTGCGGTCCTCGTAGACGGACTCGGCGATGGCCTGAATGTCCGGGTCCAGGGTGGTGTAAATGCGGTAGCCGCTGTTGTACAGCCGCTCCATGGCCTCCTCGAGACTGATGTGGAGGGAGTCCGCCAGGTCCGCCGACACGTCCCGGATCACCTGGTCCACAAACCAGGAGTTGATCTCGATTTTTCCGGCGGCCTTTTCCACGATCTCCTCGGCGGAGGTGTCCCCGTCGGAGAACTGGAGGACCTCCGCCTTGGCGGCGTCCCGCTGGGCCTCGGTAATATAGGGCAGGCCGGTATCCGGGTTGATGACCTCGGCCATTTTGTCCAGCACCCAGCCCTGGCGCTTCTTGTTGGCCTCCCGGGGGGTGGTGGTGG
>CAQVQZ010000071.1 GCA_948902155.1 uncultured Oscillibacter sp. | reverse complement strand
ATTCCGCAACACCGCCCGGTACTGCCTGGGCAACCTGGACGGCTTCGACCCCAACCAGCTCACCGCCCCCGCCGATATGGAGGAGCTGGACCGCTGGGCCGTGACGAAGCTCAACGCCCTGATGGAGCGCTGCTTCGCCGCCTATGACGAGTACGAGTTCCTGGTGGTCACCCACGCCGTCAACGACTTCTGCGTGGTGGACATGTCCAACTTCTACCTGGACGTCATCAAGGACCGGCTGTACTGCGACGAGAAGGACGGGGCCCTCCGCCGCAGCGCCCAGAGCGCCCTCTTCCTGATCCTGGACACCATGACCCGGATCATGGCCCCCATCCTCTGCTTTACCTGCGACGAGATCTGGCAGGCCATGCCCCACCGGGAGGGAGACGACGTCCGCAACGTCCTCTTCAACGACATGCACCAGCCCTTCGCCGCCTACGCCCTGGACGCCGCCGCCATGGAGCGCTGGTCCGCCATCGAGTCCCTGCGGGACAAGGTGAACAGCGCCCTGGAGACCGCCCGGAGCGAGAAGAAGATCGGCAAGAGCCTGGAAGCGGCGGTGACCGTCACGGTCCCCGAGGCGGACGCCTGGCTGGCGGAGCGCGCCGGCCTGGCGGACCTGCTCATCGTCTCCCAGGCCGAAGTCCGGACCGGCGAGCCCGCCGTGGAGGTCCGCAGCGCCGAAGGCGGCAAGTGCGAGCGCTGCTGGAAGGTCCTGCCCACGGTAGGTGAAAACGCGGCGCACCCGACCTTGTGCCCCCGCTGCGCCGCCGCCGTAGCGAACCTGCCCCAGTTCTGAGAAAACGAAAAGCCCCGCCGGGAGGCGGGGCTTTTTTACGGTCATTCCGGGTACTGCTCATAAAAATCCGACAGCATTTCCTGCTCCGTCACGCCCAGAGCGCGGCAAAGACAAACCAATTCATAGTCGGTCACAATGCGAGAATTGTTTTCAATTTTGCTGAGTCCCTGCTGGTCGATGTTGATGTTCATCGTCTGTAATCTAGCCGCCAGCTGTTCCTGAGAAAGCTTCCTTTGCTTGCGAAAGTACCGAAGGCGCTCATGGATGACATTTTTATGATGATAGTAGATAATCTTCTTCATAAAAAATCCTACGTCAATATGATGTATTTCTCTTGACTTTAGCATGGCCCCCCATTAGAATTAAGGCACATAAACGTATTTTGGAGGTCATTATGGATTTTTATGAATTATTAGCCCGCCATTTTTCGGAAAGCATCCGTTCAGCGGTAGGTCTAAGCAAAGAAGAAGAGCGAAACCTGGCGCAATCACTGATGAAAGAAGCCAGCGTTCAGACCCTGGAAAAGATATGGACCGTTCTAGACGACGACACGCTGGACGACCCAACGTGTTTCAAGAAAATTGAGAAGATTGTAGAAGCCTACGAATCCCTAGGTACCGGCGCAGGCTCCCGCCACGATTTTGGATAGAGATAGCTGAGGGCAGCGCCAGCGGAAAGAGAAGCAACTCGATTCGACGCCCACCAAAACCCCCGCCCGCACCACGCCGCGGGTGCAAACCTTCCTGTCCAAATCCCTGCTAATCCGCGCCCCTCGTCCTCCGCAAACCCCCGTTGGAGTCTTTTTCTCTTTTGGACCGTGCACGGCCCGTTTTCTCTTTTTCTGCGCCCAGAAAAAGAGAAAATGGGGGGTGCAAAGCACCAGCCATCTTCATGGCTGAATCCCCCGCCCCTTGGTAGGGGGCACCCCCCCTCCCCCCATTCGGGGGGAGAAAAAAGGACCGCCCGGGGCGGGCGGCCTTGCGCTTCAAAAGAGCTCTACTTGGTCGGGCAGGATGTCTTCGCCGATGTGGCGGAGCTGATGGATGTTCTCCTCCCACAGGCGGTCGGCTATGGACATTTTGCGGATAATATTCTTTACCGTCAGGTCCAGGCCCGTCCCCTCCCGGTAGTCCGCCGGGAAGATGAAGTCTACTCGGCCCCGGGCCAGCAGTTCCTCCACACCCGCCCGGTTGGCGGACTGGTACACCGCGATGGCCTGACCGCCGTAGGCCCGCATCATCTTCATGCAGGGCACGTCTGAAAGGCCGTCGCCCATGTAGATCATGTTGGTGAAGGGCACCCGCTTGCTGTCGTCGGGCATGGAGTCGTTGAGGGTCTTGTCGTCGGAGACGTCCAGGACCCCCTTATTGATTCGATAGACAAACTGGGTCTTCGCCGTGAAGTTCACCGCCAGCTTGGGCCAGACGGGACGGCCCGCCTCGTCGTAGTAAAACTCGCTGGCGTAGATCTCTTTGAAGGCTCCGCTGATGGAGGAGCCCTCAATGATCTCCCGCAGGCCGGAGGAGATGACGTAGTGCTCCACCTGGACCCCCTGCTCCGCGCCGAAGGCGTTGATCCTTCCGAACCAGTCCTGGACGCCGGGGAACAGCTCGATGCCACGGCCCTTTTCCACCAGGTCCCGGCGGGTGAAGGGCAGGTTTTTCCGCTCCGCTTCCCGGAGCATGATGTACATATAGGCCAGAACGCCGTCGATGCGGTTTCGGCGTCCAAAGCCGTTGGCCTCCGCCCAGAACTCCGCCGGGGTCATCCCCAGGCTGGGGATAAAGGCGTAATTCTGCATGTCCGTGGTGCAGAGGGTCTTGTCAAAGTCGTACAGAAAGGCGATGATGGGCCGCTGGCCGGTCATGGGCGTCTCCCTCCTCCAAAGGGGCGGTCAGTCCGCCTCGCTCCGGTAATTGGGGCCGAACTTCAGCTCGTTGATGTTCACCCGGCGGGTGGCGGTGAGGTCCTCCGCCGGTTCCGCCGCGTCCAGGGCGTCCAGAATCTCCTCCGCCGCAGGGGACGGGGATGCAGGGGCTGCGGGAGCGGCGGGCTCTTCCGCGGGGGGCTCCGCCGCAGCGGCGGTTTCGGCGGCCTCGGCAGCCAGGACGTTCTCCTCGATCTCCGACACGGGAATTTCTCCCGGGGGGTCCAGTTCCGCGTCCGGCAGGTGCTCCAGAAATTCGATCTGCTTGAGGCACAGCTCCCGGCTCTGGGCGATGAAGCGCTGCATCTCCTCCTGGCCCCGGCGGAGGCGGCGGTCGGAATCCTCCGCCTCCTTGCGGAAGCCGTCCAGCTTCTCCCTGGCGGCGGACTCCGCCTGTTTGAGAATGTCGTCCCGCTTGGCCTCCGCCTCCTTGACGAGGGAGTCCGCCATCCGCTGGGCGGTCAGCAGGGTCGCCCGCATGGACTCCTCCGTGGCGCGGTACTCCTCCACCTTCTCCACCAAAACCTTCAGCTTGGCCTTCAGCGAGGCGTTTTCCTTGTAGAGGGACGTGTAGTCGTCGGTGAGCTCGTCCAGGAACTCGTCCACCATGGTCATGTTGTAGCCGCCCATCACCATCTTGGTGAAGGAGCGGGCGGAAACCTCCTGCGGTGTCAGCATAGCTGCAAATCCTCCCCGGGTCTAGGCCCTGTTTCTCATTTTAAGTGCGAAGCGCAGAAAAAAGTTTCGCCAGCCTTTTCAAAGGCTGCGGGGTTCCAAGGGGCGGAGCCCTTTGGGCGCGCCCACAGGCGCGAAATCCTTAGCCGCGACTTAAAAAAGTCTCGTAACAAATTGTGTAAGTCGCGGCTATGCACTTTTGCCGCGAAGCCGGCAAACAGCCCACCTTACTTCCAATTTGCATTTCAAAAGTAAAGGCCGTTGTTTTCCAGCTCGTCGATCAGGTCGCCCTCGATGTCCACGTGATAGGGCGTGATGATGTAGGTATTGGCGGCCACCTTCTTGATCTTACCCTCCCCGGCGTAGGCCACGCCGGACAGGAAGTCGATGAGGCGGCGGGCCACGTCCTTGTTGGTGGACTCCAGGTTCAGGACCACGGTGCGCTTGTCCTTCAGCTGGTCGGCGATCTCCGAGGCGTTTTCAAAGCGCTCGGGCTTCACCAGGATGACCTTCAGCTGGGTGGTGGCGTGGATGTTGACCACCTTGCTGCGGCGGTCGTCCATCTTGCTGCGGCGGTCCTCGAAGACGTCCCGCTGGGGTTCTTCCTCGAAATCCTCAAACTCGTCGTCCTCATCCTCATAGGGATGGGTCAGCTTCTTCAGCTCGTCTAAGATGCTCATGGCGTGTCTCCCCCTTCTTATGCGTAGTGCCGGGCGCCAAAGATGGCGGTTCCTACCCGGACCATCGTGGCTCCGGCACGAATGGCATCCTCGTAATCGCCGCTCATGCCCATGGACAGGTACTGTAGCTTATTATGAAACAATTTCTCGCTCATGTCAATAAAAAGCGCCCGGACTTTGTCAAAATAACGCAGATTTTCCTCCCGGCCCGCGTCCGCAGGGGGAATGGTCATCAATCCCAGCACCCGGACGTGGCTCCGCGCCAGCGCCGCCTCGGCCCCGGAGAGCAGCTCCGCCGGGGGGAAGCCGCTCTTTGCCGCCTCTTCGCCGATGTTGACCTCCAGCAGGATGTCCTGGACCCGCTCCAGCTTGGCGGCGGTCTTTTCGATCTCCTCCAGCAGCTCCAGGGAGCCCACGGACTGAATCAGGTCCGCCTTGCCCACCACCTGCTTCACCTTGTTGCGCTGGAGATGGCCGATGAAGTGGAGAGGCGCGCCGGTATAGGCGTCCTCCTGGAGCTTGGCGGTCATCTCCTGGACCCGGTTCTCCCCCAGGGCGTCGATGCCGGCGGCAACGGCCTCCCGGCAGGCGGCGGCGCCGTTCATCTTGCTGGCTCCTACCAGGAGGATATCCTCCGGCTTCCGGCCCGCCTCTTGGGCGGCGGCGGCGATGTTCGCCCGGACCTGGGCGATGTTCTCGGCAATTGACATAGTTTCAGCCTCTTTCGTTCCATCAGATTGGCGGCGGCGCTTATTGAATCACCTTGCCGTCGTACAGCCCGCGGGCGGAGACGATGATCTTATCCCCCGCCCGGAGGCGGCGTCCCTCCTCCGCCGCCGGAATCACCAGCACGAAGCTGTCCGTGCTGTAGGCCACATCCACCGGCTTGAACCGGGCTTTGCGGCCGATCAGGCAGTAGATGCCGGTGCGCTCCTCTGCGGCGTGCGTCCCGTTTTCGTCCAGATAGGCCCGCTCCGCCCGGAGGCACTCCTTGGGCACCCGGATGCCGTCGATGGTTCCGGTGATGACCTCCGCCCGCTGCTGGCGCAGCAGCGTCAGCTCCGCCAGGTAGGCGGTCCCCCGGAAGACGGCCACCACGCGGCCGTTCTCCGAGGCCCCGATGGACTCCAGGGTCACCGGCAGGTCCCGGTCCACGCCCTTGGAGAAGCGGAGAAGGAGGGTCTCCCCGTTCTGCTTCAGCTCCGTCTGGCGGGCCTGGAGGGCCACCGCATCCTCGGAGGAGAGGGGGGCGGCAAAATACCACTCGTCCCCCAGCACCAGCTTGCCCACCTGGGACGTTACGGAGGGGTCCGCCGTCAGGCTCCCCAGCTGGGAGGGGGTCAGGCTCTCCAGCCCCTCCGGGGTCAGAATCGTCTCAAAGCCGTCCACCTCGGCGGAGTACAGCCCCGACTCCGGGGCCTTGACGCGCCGGACGGTGCCCTCCGCCTGGGAGCGGAGGGCCAGCAGCTGGGCCCCCAGCTCCTGGAGCTGGAGGGTCACGTCCCCGCCGCCGGTGTCGCTGTAGTCCCGCTTCAGCACCAGGGCCCGGAGCTCCAGGGCCGTGCCCTCCGCGTCGTACAGCCTGTCCGCCGCCAGGTACTGGCGGTATTGCAGGAGGTTTTGGTTGATCTGGGCGTCCAGCTTCCGGGTGGTCTCCGCCGCCAGGGCCAGGTCCTGGGCGTATTGCAGCTGCTCCACCCGGCCCTCCAGGTTCTCGATTTCCGCCTGGCGGTCCATGGACGCCTGGTCCGCGTAGACCGACGCCACCGTCCCTCCGGCGGCTACCCGCTCGCCCTCCGCCCGCTGGACCCGGAGGAGCCCGCCGCCCTCGTCGGGCAGCACCCGCTCCTCCCGGACCACGTAGCCCGTGGCGCTGACGGTGCTCTCCACCTGATAGCTGTAGGCCAGGGTGACCATGAGGGGGTCGTCCAGGTAGTGGAACGCCTGGATGCCGAAGTAGGCCGCCACCCCGAAAAACAGGGCGGCCATGAGCAGCGCCGCGGCGAGGCTTTTTTGTTTTTTCTTCATGGGCTCCTATGTATCTCCCGTTACTCCTCTTCCGTCAGCGATACGGTGCGGGTGGGGGCGATGGTGGAGATCGCGTGCTTGTAGATCACCTGCTGCCGCCCCTCGCTGTCCAGGATGACCACAAAGGGGTCGAAGCCCGTGATGGTCCCCCGCATCTGGAAGCCGTTCATCAGAAACATGGTGACCGGCACCCGGTCCCGCTTGGCCCGGAGGAGGAAAAGGTCCTGAAGGTTTGTCTTGTTCTGCATATCGTCCGCTCCTTTTTCTTTGTCCGCGCCCCGGTGGGGCGCTGTTGATCGTTCTGCGAACCGACGGCGCTGGGGTCCTCCCGCAGGCGCAGTTCGTCCGCCAGCTTTAGCATACCCCCGCAGCGGCGAGAATTTCCGTCGAAACCTGTAAGGCACGGGCAAAATCCCGCTCTTTATCCCACAAAATCCAATGGATGGCCGGATTCCGCCGCAGCCAGGTCAACTGCCGCTTCGCGTACTGGCGGGAGCGGAGCTTTACCTCTGCTGCGGCCTCCGCCTCCGAGGCGGTCCCCTCCAGCACGCCCAAAAACTCCTTATACCCGATGGCTTGCAGCGCCGTGGCATTTCGGGGCAGAGCCAGCAGGGACCGGACCTCCTCCAGCAGCCCCGCCTGGACCATCCGGTCCACCCGGAGGTCGATGAGGCGCTTCATGTCCTCCCGGTCCGAGAACCGGAGGCCGATCCACACCGCTTCGTACCGGGGCGGCAGGGCCTGGGTCTCCCGGTTGTGGGCCGTGATAGTCTTCCCGGTCTCCTGGTAGACCTCCAGAGCCCGGAGGATGCGCTTTGTGTCCGCCGGGTGCAGCCGGGCTGCGGCCTCCGGGTCCGCCTGGCGCAGTTCCTCCAGCAGGGGGGCGATTCCCTCCGCCGCCAGGCGGGCCTCCAGGGCCTCCCGGACGGCTCCGCCCGCCTGGCCCGCCGCGAAGCCGTGGCCCCGGACCACCGCGTCGATCCACAGGCCCGTGCCTCCCACCAGGATGGGGAGCTTTCCCCGGTCCAGGATATCGTCCACGATGGGGATGGCCTCCTGGGCGTAGCGGGCGGCGGACCAGCGCTCCGACGGGTCCGCCACGGCGATCATGTGGTGGGGCACGCCGTCCATCTCCTCCGCCGTGGGGGCGGCGGTGCCGATGGTCATGCCTTTGTAAATTTGCATGGAGTCGGCGGACACCACCTCGCCGCCGAGGGTTTTCGCCAGGAGCACCCCCAGGGTGGTCTTTCCGCAGGCGGTGGGGCCCACGACGCAGACGATCTTCCGGCCCATGTCAGAACTCCCGGCCCAGGGCCCGGGCCCTGTCACAGGCTTCCGCCATGATCTCCGGGACTTTCGCCGGGTCCACGTCCAGGCCCCCGGCAAAGACAAAGTCGAACCGGGGAATGCCGAACATGGCGCAAAGCTGCTTCCAATACAAAACGCCCAGGCTCTCCGGCTCCTCAAAGTCCCCCCGCGTGGTGAGATAGGCCAGCCGGGAGGCTTTGCAGTTCCCCCGGCAGCCCTCCGCCGTGTAATGGTAGCAAAGCCCGTTGGCGGAGATGTGCTCCACGTAGATTCGCAGGGCGGAAGGAAAGCTCAGGTCCCAGAAGGGAGCCGCCACAAGAATTTTATCCGCCGACTGAAAGCTCCGGGCCAAGCGGAACACGGGGCCGGAAAAGTCCCCCGACCGGGCCAGGGCTTCCCGCTGGTCCAGCATCTCCGGGGTGAAGGGCTTCAGGTCCAGCTGGTCCACGCGGACGGCCTCCACCTCCGTCTCGGGATGGGACTCCCGGAAAGCGGAGAGAAGCGCCTCCGCCAGACGGCGGGTCCGGGACTCCCGGCCCCGCTGGCTGATGCAGCCGTCGATAAACAGCAGTCGTTCCATGTTGCGTTTACTCCTCGTCGAAAACAGTTGTAATGATGGGCTTGCCCTCCCGGTCCAGGAGGGGCGTCAGACCGCCGGCATTCGCCGACTGAAAGAACAGGTAATTGACCCCTGTTTCCCGGTCTACTAAAAGAATCGTGTTGGAAAACATACTGCTGCCGGAAACATCCTGAATCAAAAATCTTCCTTTTTTCTTTGCCACGCTGTCCTCCTATGCCCGTTTGAACATTTTTTCCAGCTCATATTTGGTTAATTTCACCGCCACGGGCCTCCCGTGGGGGCAATACTTCACCTCGCCGCTCTGGACCTTGTCCACCAAGGCCCGCAGCTCCGAGGGGTCGCTCTTCCAGCCGCCCTTGACGGCGGCTTTGCAGGCCATGGTGTGGAGCAGGTTCTCCCGGCGCTCCGACGGGGAGCGGCCGGTCCGGAGCTTGCCCGCGATTTCCTCTAAGGTGGCGGAGACGTCCTCCGCGTCGATGTCCGCCGGGACCTCCCGGACCAGGACGGCCCCGCCGCCGAATTCCTCGCAGGCGAAGCCGAAGGTTTCCAGCAGGGGCAGGTTCTCCAGCAGCAGCGCCGCGTCCTCCCGCCCCAGCTCCACGGCGGCGGGGGTCAGCAGGGTCTGGCGCATGGGGGGCTCCAGGGCGGCTTTCAGGCGGTCGAAGTTGATGCGCTCGTGGGCGGCGTGCTTGTCGATGAGCCAGACGGAACCGTCCTCGCTCTCGCAGACGATGTAAGTCCGCAGGACCTCTCCCGCGATGCGCCAGGGGGCCTCTTTCGGGGGCTCCAGAGCCGTCTGTTCCTCCTCCTGGGGGATGGCGGGGGGCAGGGGGCGGGGCGGCGATTCCGGGGAGGGCTCCGCCGTTTTCACCACCGAGGTGGGAGCGTCCTCCCGCAGGGGCGGGAAGGGCTTCCGGAGGCCCAGGATGGAGGGGCGCGGTTCCGGCGGGGCCAGGGGGCCCGGCGCGCTGTCCGACAGCTTGACGGTGACGTTGGGCCGCTCCGAGTCCCAGACGGGGCGGAAGGCGGGCTTAGGGGCGGGTTTGGACGGCTTGGCGGGCTCTCCCGCCCGCTCCCGGAAGGACTTGGCATCCATGGTCTGGAAGAAGTCCCCCCGGGGGTTCGCCGCCGCTTCGGCGGGCTTGGGAGCGGGGGGCGCGGGGCCGTCCCGCTCCGCCAGGGTATCCAGTACGGTATGGTACACCGCGTCAAAGACCGCCTTCTCCTGGGCGAACTTCACCTGGGTCTTGGCGGGGTGGACGTTCACGTCCACCTGGTTCACCGGAAGGGCCACCGCCAGCACGCAGCCGGGGAACTTTCCCTTCATGAGCTGATTTCGATAGGCTTCCTCCAGCGCCGCCGTCAGCAATTGGGATTTGATGAAGCGGCCGTTGACGAAGAACACCTGCATGGACCGGGAGCCCCGGCCCTGGAGGGGGGCGGTGATGAAGCCGGAAACCTCCACGTCGCCGCCCCGGCCCTTCACCGGCAGGAGGCCCCGGGCGAAGTCCCGGCCCAGGGCGGCGTAGACAGCGGAGTCCAGACGGCCGTCGCCGGGGGTGTAGAGGGCTTCGGTTCCGTCCTTGATAAACTTGAAGGAAATGGCCGGGTGGGAGAGGGCCAGGTGCTGCATCAGACCGCTGACCGCCGCTGTCTCGGCGCTGTCCTTCTTCATGAATTTCAGCCGGGCGGGGGTGTTGTAAAAGAGGTCCCGGACCAGGATGGTGGTGCCCTCCGGCGCGCCGGTCTCCTCCAGGACGCCGGGCGCGCCGCCCTCCAGGTGGAGGGACGCCCCCAGGGCGTCCTCCCGGCGGCGGGTGCGGACGTCCACCCGGCTGACGGCGGAGATGGCCGCCAGGGCCTCCCCCCGGAAGCCCAGGG
>CAQVQZ010000070.1 GCA_948902155.1 uncultured Oscillibacter sp. | reverse complement strand
CCACGGAGTGCTCCTGGAGGGAGTGGCCCACGCCGGGAATATAGGCGGTGACCTCATAGCCGTTGGTCAGGCGCACACGGGCGATCTTACGCAGAGCGGAGTTGGGCTTCTTGGGGGTCGCGGTTCTCACGGCGGTGCAGACGCCCCGCTTCTGGGGAGAGGGCTGATTGGTGGTCTTGGTCTTCAGGGTGTTCAGACCGAACTGCAGGGCGGGAGAAGTGGACTTGTAGGAAGCCTGTTCCCTTCCTTTCCGGACCAGCTGGTTAAAAGTAGGCATTGAATTTCTCCTTTCTTTCATATTTTGATGTTTATTTTTTACAGAAAGCCTCGCGGCTATTCCGAAAAAACCAAAAATATCATAAAGCGCGCTCCGTTTTCAGCTCCGCCGCCACGGAAGCGCCCACGGCGATGCCGAAGGCCCGTCCCAGCTGGGCCATAGTGCGGTCGCTCTCCACGGGGATGCCCGCGGCGGCGCACTCCGCCGCCAGGGGGCCGGTGATGGCCGGGTCGGCGTCGACGGCCAGATACACCCGGACGGCCCGTCCCTCCCGAATCGCCTTGCGGGACTGCTTCACGCCAACCACCCGCTTGGCAGGTTCCATAGGGCAGACCTCCTGACTTGGCGGCAAAGCGCCGCCCGACAAGCGCACAGCAAAATTCACGGACCACTTTCCAAGCCCGCGCAAGTAGGTATTATAGCATGCCCTTTCCCCGCCGTCAAGCGTTTTTGCCAAAAAGATTTTGATTTTCCTGTTTTTCCAGGGTTTTCCCCGGCCCCCTCACAGCAGAGGCGGGCGGAGAAAGCCAATCAGGGCCAGCGCCGCGAAATGGGCGGGGTAAAAGGCGTAGCAGAACCGTTGGAACCCCTTCCCGGCCCTGCCCTTCTCCCCGTTGTCCGAAAGGGTGACCAGCATGCCGAAATAGTTCCCCAGTGTGTTCAGCAGGCAGTTTCTCAGGGCCAGGGACAGCTCCGCCGTCCCCAGGCTCTCGAAAGCCCAGAGGACCAGCCCCCGGCGGGAAAGCATGACGGCGGGAATGTAAATCAGGGCCTTTTGACATCTGGGCTGGTTTCGGGCGATGTAGTAGACCCAGGCCAGAATGAGATATCCCTTCCCGCCCTCCATGTTCAGCTTCATGGCCAGCCACGTGGCCCCGGCCACGGCCAGAGGGCTCAAAAATACCAGCTTCCGCCGCCTCAGCTCCTTGTGGACCGCCAGCACGCACAGCGCCAGGGCCAGGGTAAACAGGATGTTCAGCCCCACTTCCCGCCAGTCCCCCTCGACTCCCAGCACACGCAGCTCCGCCAGGTCAAACAGGGTATACGGGACCTGGGCGAGGACCGCCGCCAGCAGCACCCGCCCCACATACCGCCGGACGTCCGCCGTATGGGCGAAGCCCTGGGCAATGCAGTAGACGAAGATCGGAGCCGCCAGCCGCCCGATATACATTAAATATAAGGTCAGGTCCTCCAGCACCCAGTCCGCCAGCGCCCCGTGCCCGCCGTTCCATAAAGCGTCCGCCAGCGGCGCGAATAGCGATCCTAGCGGAAAGATGCGCACCACGTGGTCGAACACCATGCAGCACATGGCAAAGATTTTCAGCTGTTTGTAGTTCATAACGCTCCTCCTGATTTTCGGCCAAGCCGATTTCAGGAAGAGTATACCAGCCGTTTCTTACGAACGGCTTGACAAAAATCTTACGGTTTTCTTACGGTTTCCCTTTCAGGGAAATTTCCCAATCGGAGATAATGTGTAGGGGCGGCAATCTGCCGCCCGCGCCTCCGGGACCGCCCAGGTTGAAGGGAAAACGGGCAGTTCATAACCACCCCTACACAAAATCTTCCATCAGAATAATCCCCTCCCCCGCGTCCGACTTGACAAATTCCTGGAAAACAGGTAGTATGGAGCGAGTCACCCCGCTGGGGGCGCGAACGGAGGATGGTATTATGGACGACCTGTTTGACGGCCTGGAACCCATTGCAGACGAGGGGGTCATGCCTCACCGGGCGGACCCGCCGGAGCCCGCGAAAGCCGAGCCGGAAAAGGAAGATTCCCCCATCCTGGTCCGAGTGCAGGACACCCGCCCCCACCACATGGACGGCGGCAGGACGGTCCTGCGGCCCAGCCTCCCCTACGATTCCATCTGCCATATGGCAAGCTGCTTCCTGGACCTGTACATCGGCGCGCGCTACGCCCCCGCCCCCGCCACGCCCGGCTGCATCTGCCACGCCACGGTGATCTCCGGCACCGTCAGCCTGACGGCGGAGGGCCAGTCTTTCTATCTCCTGGAGCGGGACGCCCTCCGGTTCGCGGCGGACCAGCCCTATCAGTTTGAGAACCTCTCCAACAGCCCCGGACGCCTGCTGCTGGAGTACCAATATCTCCACGGCCACAGCTGAAGACACGTCCAAGGAGGAAACCCGCCATGACCACCATCCGCACCGCCGTCCCCTCGGACCTGCCCGCCCTGGCGGCAGTGGAGGCCGCCTGCTTCCCCCCTGCCGAAGCCGCCTCGGAGCAAATCCTGGCGGACCGCCTGGCCGTCTACCCCGGCCACTTCTGGCTGCTGGAGGAGGACGGAGCCGTGGTCAGCTTCATCAACGGTATGGCCACTGACGAGCCGGTGCTGCGGGACGAGATGTACGCCGACGCCTCCCTTCACAGCGAGGACGGCGCTTGGCAGATGATCTTCGGTGTGAACACCCTTCCGGCCTACCGGAAGCAGGGCCGCGCCGCCCGCCTGATGGAGCGCGTCATCGCCGACGCCAAAGCCCAGGGCCGGAAAGGCTGCGTGCTGACCTGCAAGGCGGCGCTGCTCCACTATTACGAAACATTCGGCTTTATCAGCGAAGGCGTCTCCGCATCCACCCACGGCGGAGCCGTCTGGTATGACATGCGGCGGCGGTTTTGAGTCGCCGCGTCACGGCCAATGCTCCAGAAAGCCAGGGAAAATTGCGGAAAGAAACGCTGGACAGGAGAAGCAGCGCTTCTGGATGCCAAAACGGATCACCGACGGCATAAGCTGGAAGTTCCATGGCTTTTAACAGAACTGCCTGTTACCCCGTGCCAGTGTTTCGAATACAATAATGCAAATCAACATTGACGCCATCCGCCGCGGAGGTGTCATTTTTGTTATGGCTGTATCAAAAATTTTGATGCTGTCAGGAAGAGAAAAAGCTTTCTTTTGAAAGCTCTTTCTCAGCGGATTCTTTTCCGCGCAGGTGGCTTCTTCCCGTTTTTCTCTCCGCATAGAACCCAACCGATCTGCGCATCTCGTTCATGGGCCTGTCCGGGCGTAAGCCGCAGGGCTCTGCAAGATTTTGACGGTCCCCTGCTGCGGGGAACCTCTTCCATTCCAATCTGCGCAAATGCCTTCCACGTTTTCCCATTTTGGGAAAGAATCATTCCCTATTTTGCGTTCTCTCTTGCTTTCCCGGACAGTTTATGGTAAAAAGTAAACGTGGAAGTATCGCCCTAAGCGAAGCGCCGGTCGTCGCGCCGGGAAACCGTTTCGATGCGGCACAGCGCTCCCTGTAACCGGAACATCCCCCCAAAAAGCAAAGGCCAAACTCTTCAGCAGAAAGGACGGATGCGTATGAAACACCTTGCGAGGCGCCTGCTGGCCCTGGCGCTGGCGCTGACGATGGTCTGCGGAAACGCCGCCCTGGCGGCGGACAACGTGGCGGTCAATATGCGCCTGACCAAGACGGAGGGCGACGTGGCCATCTCCACCAGCAGCGGCAAGAGCCTCACGAAGATGACCAACATGCGGCTCTACAACGGCTACCAGCTGTCCACGGACGAGGAGAGCTACGCCTGGATCAACCTGGACGACGCGAAGCTCGCCAAGCTGGACGCCGTCAGCACGGCCAACATCCGCAAGAGCGGGAAGAAGCTGGAGATTCTGCTGGACTCCGGAAACATCTTCTTCAACGTCTCCAAGCCCCTGGACAGCGACGAGTCCCTGAATATCCGCACCTCCACCATGGTGGTGGGCATCCGGGGGACCTCCGGCTGGGTGGAGATCGAGGATGAGAAAGCGGTCCGGGTCTACCTCCTGGAGGGCGAAGTGGACGTGACCGTCACCGACCCCGTGTCCGGGCAGGAAAAGAGCGCCCATCTCTCCGCCGGGGAGACCGCCGAGTGCCTGGTCTATGAGCAGGACCATCCCGGCGACAAGTGCGACATCGTCCGGGAGTCCTACACGGAGGAGGAAGTCGACGGCTTCGTGCTGGTGGAGCTGGTATCCAATCCCTCCCAGGTGGAGAACATCTATCAGGAGTCCGGCATCGACCTGCGGGAGCTGTCCCCCAAGGACGGGGAGGACCGTCTGCGGGAGGACCAGGCGGAGGTCCGGGAAAAGCTGGATAAGATTTCGGATTCCCAGGAGACGAAGGAGACGGAGGTCTCCACAGAACCGGCCTGGGGCGAGAAGAAACCGGAATCCGGAACTCCCTCCGACTCCAAGACAGATTCCGGCGGCTCCGGCAAAGACGACGATCAAGACGACGACCGGGACGACAAGGACCCCTCCGTTCCCAGCGTCCTGCCCGCCTCGGCCACCGTGCCGGAAATCCACCGCTCCCTGGCGGTCCATAACCGCGTCACCGTGGGTAATGGGGCCGCGGTCATCTCCATTCCGGAGCTTTTGAGGATTCCCAGCGGCAAGTATCTTCTGCTGGACGGCCCGCTGACCGTGACCGCCAACGGCGGCATCCAGGTGAACGGCACCGCCCAGGTCTCCCGGGATTTGATCAACTACGGAAGCATCACCGTCAACAGCGCCCACACCCTGAGCGTGGCGGGCAGTCTGACCAACCACGGCTCCCTGACCGTCACCTCCTCCGGCCGGATGGTGGTGGACGGCAGTCTGTCCGGCTCCGTCTCCCTGACCAAGGGCGCGGCGGCTTGGTTCCGGAATTTCAGCGGGCTGGTCCTGCCGGAGAAATGGCGGGTTTCGGAGGAAGCGAACTCCGGCGGCTACTACATAGCGGAGTACCGGGAGATTTACGCCGTCTCCTTCCAGTCCAACGGCGGCAGCGCCGTCCCCGATGCGGAAGTCTCGGAGGGCGACCCCCTGCCCCGCCCTGCGGACCCCGTCCGGGAGGGCTTCGCCTTCACCGGCTGGTATACCGACAACGCCTGTACGAAAGCCTATGACTTCTCCGTCCCCGTCACCGGGGAGTTTACCCTCTACGCCGGGTGGAAGGTCCAGGTCTGCACCGTCCGCTTCCAGGCCAACGGCGGCAGCGCCGTCCCCAGCGTCGAGGTGGAGTATGGCAAGACCGTATCCGCCCCCGGCGCGCCCAGCCGGGACGGGTACACGTTCACCGGCTGGTTTGCCGACAGCGGCTGTACGGAGGCTTACAGTTTCTTAACCCCCGTCACGGCGGATTTGACCCTCTACGCCGGATGGCGGCCCAACTTCTGCACTGTGACCTTCCGGACCAACGGCGGCAGCGCCGTCCCCAGCGTCGAGGTGGAGTATGGCAAGACCGTCTCCGCTCCCGGCGCGCCCAGCCGGGATGGGTACACGTTCACCGGCTGGTTTGCCGACAGCGGCTGTACGGAGGCTTACCGCTTCTCGACCCCCGTCACGGAGGATTTGACCCTCTACGCCGGGTGGGAGGAGGTCCCGGCTCCGCCGCCTCCGCCAACTGCCTATACGGTTACTTTCAACTCCAACGGCGGCAGCGCAGTGGCCAGCGTTACCGTGGACCCGGACGAAACCGTTGCCGAACCCAGTGCCCCCACCCGGGACGGATACAACTTCACCGGCTGGTTCACCGACAGCGGCTGTACGGCGGCCTATGATTTTACCACCCCCGTCACCGGAAACCTGACCCTCTACGCCGGATGGGAGCCCGGCGAATGCACGCTCACCTTTGACCTCAACGGCGGTAAATGGTGGACGGCGGATGGCCAAACCACGACGGGCCCAAAGCCTTATGCCACGCCCGTAAACGAACCGCTGGATTTCAGCGGCCTTGACCCCACCGACCCCCAAGCGGTGATTGCCCTCGTCTTCGGCTCCATAGTCGATCCTGATGGATACTCCGGCGTCGAGGGCTGGTATCCCAACCGGGAGGGCACGGGAACCGCTTTCGATTTCACCCAGCCCATCACCGCGAGCGTCACACTTTACGCCAAGTGGAAGCCGGTGCAATACACCGTGACCCTGGACGAAAACCGGCCGGCCGGAGCGGAATCTCTGACCATCGCTTGCTACCCCGAGGGCGCTTCGAAGCCTGACGCTTCGGCCACATGGGAACCGGCCCCCACGGTGAACAGCGGGGACAGCCTGGGGTCGAAACTCCCCCAGCTGGCGCTTTTGAGCGCCGGCGGCGCGGTAATCTATGAACTTGTCGGGTGGTTTGTTGACCCGGATGACCCTTCAACGGAGTACACTCACAGCACGGCGATCACTGCAAATGTGACGCTCAGCGCCAAGTGGTCCCGTCTGACCTACATGGTGACCCTGGACCTCAACGGCGGTAAGGCAAACGATAAAACCAGCGGAGAAGAGATTGCCGAAATAACTGTACCCGTAGATGCGGGAAAATCTCTGGAATATAATGATGCCTACGACGATAGGGCCTGGGGAGTTCTTGAGAATTATTTCACCATCGTGCAGCAGCCGGGCGGCGGCGGCTCCGGCAGTTTCTTCGGATGGGATACCACGGAGGCCGGTACCGGCGAGCTTTTTGTTCCGGACGCGCCTGTCACCAAAAACATGACATTGTACGCCCAGTGGTTTACAAACAGCGCAAACGATCCCAGTTCTCCCGATGACAGCAGCCATGGCATTCAATGGGCAATGGCCGGAGGAACGTTCTATGTCAAAGCCAAAAGCTACGGCGACGCTCTGTTTGTGCCCGAAGAGGGAGTCACAAAGAGCGGTATCAAAAAGGTGGTCGTCATAGACGGTTCGGATATCGCAGACGAAGCTTTCATGAACTGTGCCAACCTGGAGAGCATCGACTTTTCCAAGTTGCCCAATTCCATCGGAGCTAAGGCGTTTTTTGACTGCCAAAAGCTAACCAGCTTTGCGTTTTCCGATTCACTCAGTTCCATTGGAGACGAAGCCTTCTGGAACTGCCGCGGTTTAACCAGCATTGAGATTCCCGGAAGCAGCACCACGATTGGGGATTTTGCCTTCAGCCAGTGCATGGGGGTGAAAACCGTCAGAATTTTAGGAGATACCACCATCGGGGAATGTGCGTTCCAGTCTTGTACATCTATGGAGAGCATCGAAATTTCAGGAGACGTTTCTGGAATCGGACCGTCGGCATTTAACTCTTGTCTTGCCTTGACCAGCGTTCAGTTTGGCGGAACCGTCGACAACATAGCGGAATACGCGTTTCTCCAATGCCGGAACCTGCCCAAAATTACGATTCCCGTCAGCGTCACGAAAATGGAAGGTTTCGTATTTCAAGCCTGCGAAGAGCTCAAAGAAGTCACCTATACGGGCACAAGCCAGCAGTGGGCCGATCTGATGACAAATAATGGCCTCCACACGACGGACCCCAGCGGTTCGGAAGCCCCAGCGCCAAACACCGGCCTCCCACTTGACGCGATCTTTATCTGCACCGACGGAAGGTTCAAAATCGACACCGACGGCAACAAACTGGTACCGGAGGAGGCGACGCCATGAAAAAACACTGGAAATCCCCGGCGGCTCTGTGCCTCTGCGCCGCGCTTCTGGCCCCCTCCGCCCACGCGGCGGAGGGACGCTATGCCGACGTCCCCCCGGATGCCTGGTACGCCGAAGCGGTGGACTACTGCGTGGAAGCCGGGCTCATGAGCGGCTACGGCGGCGGGCGCTTCGGCCCCCAGAACACCCTCACCCGGGGGCATCTTGCCCAAATCCTCTACAACCAGGCGGGGCGGCCCGACGCCGCCGGAGACGGCTTCGCAGACGTGCCGGCGGGCGCCTGGTGCGCCCAGGCGGCTGTCTGGGCTGCGGCGGAGGGCGTCCTCAGCGGCTACGCCGGGGGCGGCTTCCGGCCCGACGGCCCTGTCACCCGACAGCAGCTGGCTGCGGCCCTCTGGCGGCTGGCCGGAGAGCCGGACCCTCTCCGAAAAAGCAATTTCACCGACGGCGGGACCATCGCCGCCTACGCCCGGACGGCGGTGGACTGGGCCGCTTCCAGCGGCGTGATGAACGGCCTGGCGGACGGCAGCTTCTGCCCCAACGACGCCGTCACCCGCGCCCAGATGGCGGCGGTGCTCCTGCGTTACAAGGGCAGCGCCGACGGGGGCCTCTCCTCCGTCAGCGCCATGGACGTCATGTGCGCTCCCAGCGGCATCGCCGCCATGTCCGACGGGACCATCCTCGTCACCGACACCTACCACAAGCGACTCTGGCGCGTGCGGGAGGGCGTGGGCGAGGTCTACGCAGGAGGCGCGACCTCTGCGGGCCTCTACGGCGAGCCGGTGGGCGGCTACAACGACGGCGAGACCCTGGCCAGCTATTTCAAGCGCCCCTGGGCCGTGGCGGAGTTCCTGGGCGGCTGGGCGGTCTCCGACACGGAGAACAACGCCATCCGCATCGTCCGCAGCCGGGACGTCCAGACCCTCAACGGCAAGACGACGGAAAACCTGACCGTCACCGGCATGGGCGTGGCCTTTGACCGGCCCACGGGCCTGGCGGCGGACGGAGACGGCAACCTGTATGTGGCGGACACCGGAAACGGGGCCATCCGCAAGATCACGCCCAACGGCTGGGTGAGCACCCTGGCCAGGGGCCTGGACGAACCCATGGGCCTGTGCTGGAAGGACGGCGTGCTCTACATCGCCGAGGCCGGGGCCAACCGCATATCGAAGCTGGAAAACGGCAAATTTACCGTGATCGCCGGTTCCGGCCGGGACGGCTCCGCAGACGGTTCGGTGTTCCAGGCGGACTTTTCCGGCCCCCAGGGGGTGGCCGTGGGAGACGACGGCGCGATCTACGTAGCCGACACCCTCAACAGCGCCGTCCGCAGGATTTTCGGCGGACGGGTCAGCACCGTCACGGTCCGGGACACGGCCCTGGCGGACTTTGGCCTGGTCTCCCCTTCCGGCCTTCTGCTCCGGGGAGAACGGCTGTATATCTGCGACGGTTTCGCGCGGAAGGTATTCGTGCTGGAGCTGAAATAACGATAGCAAGCCCCGTTTTTCGAACCATTCTGTCGAAAAACGGGGCTCTTTTTCTGCCAAGTACGTTATTACAGCAGGGGCTTGCAGCATTCGCGGGAATAGGGCAAGGCTTCTATCTCAGCAAGAAAGTTCGAAGCGTGGAAATTCTTCGATCATCACAAGCTTGAGAAGGTGCTGTGCTGTTTCCGGTATGTATCGTTGTCCTTTTCGCTCAGCTCCCGCTCCACCTGGGCTAACTTCCGTTCCAAATCCTTGATTTTCGCCTCGTCGGTCTCGGTGTTCAGCCGCTGTTCCAGTTCTTCCCTCTTCTTTTTCAGGTGTTTGATCTCACGGTCTACCTTGTCGGTATTACCGACGCAACGCTCCCCCTCCTTCTTCTTTGGGCCCTTCGCTCTCTGAGCCTGCTCGGGTTTCTCCTGCTCGGGGGCGTCCGGTTTCTTTTCATCGGCCTCCGGTTTTTGGGGGTCTTCCGACACCCGCTCCGGGTCGTCGAAATAAATCTTAGGCTGGCCGTCCTCGTCCTTGCCCACCCAGTAGCGGCCGCACGGCTCCTGCTTTTCCTCCGGGACGTATTCGTCCATCACCGGCTTCAGCGGGCGGCTTTCTTCCTCGGGCTTTTGGACCATGGGCGCTCCTAGTACCTTTTCGGTTTTTGTTAAGGGCTGGGCCGCGCCGGTGTTTACTCCGGAAATCGGTATCATGGGTCATTCCTCCTTGTCATTTTATTTGTGTACCGATTGCGAAATGCGGGAAACGTCTGAAAATCAGGGAGTTTCCGGTACGC
>CAQVQZ010000069.1:341-9946 GCA_948902155.1 uncultured Oscillibacter sp. | reverse complement strand
GGTGCAGCGCGCCGCTGACCTACCACTCCGCCAACGGGCGGCTGATGTGCCACCACTGCGGCCATTCCCAGCGGAGCTTCGACGCCTGCCCGGTCTGCGGCGGCATCATGAAACGGATCGGGACAGGCACGCAGAAGATCGAGGAGGAGCTGGAGGAGCGGTTTCCCGGCGTCCGGATTCTGCGGATGGACGCCGACACTGCGGCGGGGGGCCACGAAAAGCTGCTGCGCCGCTTCGAAAAGGAGCGGATACCCATTCTGGTGGGCACCCAGATGGTGGCCAAGGGCCTGGATTTTGAAAACGTGACGCTGGTGGGCGTGCTGGCGGCGGACCTGTCCCTGTATCTGGACAACTACCGGGCGGCGGAACGGACCTTCAGTCTGCTGACCCAGGTAGTGGGCCGGGCGGGCCGGGGCGGAAAGACCGGCCGGGCCGTCATCCAGACCTACACGCCCCAGAACGACGTGATCCAGTGCGCCGCCCGGCAGGACTACGACCGCTTTTACGAAAGCGAGATTCGCATCCGGCGGCTGCGCCGCCTGCCGCCCTTCGCGGACCTGTTCACCATTACCATCTCCGGTCCCGACGAAGGGGCGGTGCTCCGGGCGGCGGTCCGGGTCCGGGAGACCCTGCGGAGGAGGACGGAGGATGAGGTCTTGGGACCCGCCCCCGCGCCGGTGGTGAAGGTGAACAACCGCTACCGCTACCGGATTCTGCTGGTAGGGAAAAACGATAAAAAGACCCGGGAGGAGATCGGCGGCTTGCTGCGGGCCTTCGCGGCGGACAGCGCCAACCGGGGATTCAGTATATTTGCGGACTGCAACGCTGCGGAATAAGGAGGTTCAAAGATGGCATTGCGGAAGATCGTGGAACAAGGGGAGCGCTGCCTGACAAAGAAATGCCGTCCGGTGACGGAGTTTAATCCCCGCCTGCATATGCTGCTGGATGATCTGGTGGAGACCCTGGCAGAGGCGGGGGGAGCGGGACTGGCGGCGCCCCAGGTGGGCGTGCTCCGCCGGGCCTGTATCGTCATGGATGAGGACACAGAGGAGTTTATCGAGCTGGTGAACCCGGAGATTCTCTCTCAGAGCGGGGAGCAGACCGGTCCCGAGGGCTGTCTCAGCGTCCCCGGCAAGTGGGGGCTGGTGACCCGGCCCGACCATGTCCGCGTCCGGGCCCAGGACCGGAACGGAGATTGGTTCGAGATCGAGGGGGAGGGCCTGACGGCGCGCTGCTTTTGCCACGAGCTGGAGCATCTGGACGGCCATCTCTACACGGAACACATCGACCGCTTCCTGACGGACGAGGAAGTGGAGGCGTATTTCAGCCAGGAAGAGGGGGAAGGCTGATGCGCATTCTGTTTATGGGCACGCCGGAGTTCGCCGTCAACTCCCTCCGGCGGCTGGTGGAGGACGGACACGAGGTCTGCGGTGTCTTCACTCAGCCGGATAAGCCCAAAAACCGGGGACATAAGCTGACGCCAACGCCTGTAAAGGAATATTCCCTTACGAAAAATCTGGCGGTTTACCAGCCGGCCTCCCTGCGGAATGAAGAGAGTCTGGCTCTGGTGCGGTCCCTCGCGCCGGAACTGACGGTAGTAGCGGCCTATGGAAAGCTGCTGCCGGAAGAGATTCTGAACGTCCCGCCCCTGGGCTCCATCAACGTCCACTCGTCCCTGTTGCCCAAGTACCGCGGCGCGGCTCCCATCAACTGGGCGGTGCTGAACGGAGAGACGGTGACCGGGGTCACCATCATGTATATGGCGAAGGAGCTGGACGCCGGGGACATCATCCTCCAGCGGGAGACGCCCATCGGGGAGACGGAGGACGCCCAGGCCCTCACCGCCCGCCTGGCGGAGCTGGGGGCGGAGGCGCTGTCGGAGACGGTGAGCGCCTTAGCCGCCGGAACGGCTGTCCGCACGCCCCAGGACCACGCGCAGTACACCTACGCCCCCATGCTGGGGAAGGAGCTGTCCCCGGTGGACTGGACCCGGTCCGCCCATGAGGTCAGCTGCCAGGTCCGGGGGCTTCTGCCCTGGCCCTGCGCGGCGACGGACGTCATCAGCGGCGAGGAAATGAAGCTCTATGCCGCCGTGGAAACGAAGGAGCCCACTTCGGCCCGGCCCGGCACAATTGTCGCGGCGGGGAAGCAGGGAATCGAGATCGCCTGCGGCGACGGGAAGGTCCTCCGCGTCACCGAAGTCCAGGCCAAGGGCGGCAAACGGATGTCCGCCGCCGCATATTTATTGGGACATCCCATCCAACGTTAAAATTCGAGGGTGCTTATGCCTTATTATTATGGTGGCTACGGAAGCTTCCTGGCCAACAACGTCTATGTTCTCCTGCTGATTCCGGTGATGATTCTCTCTTTCTGGGCTCAGAGCCAGGTCAGCGGCAATTTCAAAAAGTACAGCGGCAAGGGAAGCCGCCGTCAGTTCACCGGGGCCGGAGCGGCGGAGGCTGTCCTTCGGGCCAACGGGGTCTGCGATGTGCGGATACGTCCCTGTTCCGGGCGTCTGACCGACCACTACGACCCCAGGGACAACACCATCTATCTCTCGGAGCCGGTCTATGCCGTGCCGTCCATCGCCGCCGTCGGCGTGGCGGCTCATGAGGCGGGCCATGCCGTCCAATACGCCGTGGGCTACGCCCCCATCCGCCTGCGGAGCGCCATCGTTCCCATCACGAACCTGGGCTCCCAGTGTTCTATGGTTTTGCTGTTCATCGGGCTGCTGCTGTACAGCCAGAGTTTGTTCCTGGCGGGCATCCTGCTCTTTTCCCTGACCACGTTTTTCCAGCTGGTGACCCTGCCGGTGGAGTTCAACGCCTCCCGCCGGGCCCTGGAGACCCTGGAAGCCCAGGGGATTTTGGACCAGGAGGAGCTGCCCGGGGCCCGGAAGGTCCTCCGGGCGGCGGCGCTGACCTATGTGGCGGCTCTGCTGATGTCCGCCCTGCACCTGCTCCGCTACGTGCTGATCTTCCTCAGCCGGGCCGGTCAAAACGGCCGCAGGGGGCGCAGATGAGCGCCCGGAAAGGAGCGCTGGCCGTCCTGACCGCCTGCCGCGTGCGGGGAGCCTGGGCGGACGCCGCGCTGAACACGCAGCTGGAGCGCATGTCTCCCGCAGACGCTGGCCTGTGCAGCCGCATCGTGTACGGCGTCATCCAGAACGAGCCGCTGCTGGACTTTTACCTGTCGCCCTTTTGCTCCCAGAAGCTGGACCATCTCCAGCCGCCCCTGGCGGACATTCTGCGGATTGGCGCTTACCAGATTCTGTTCCTGGACCGGGTGCCGGACAGCGCCGCCGTCCACACGTCGGTGGAGCTGGCCAAGGGCGCGGGCCGGGGGCAGGCGTCCGGCCTGGTCAACGCCGTCCTCCGGCGGCTCTGCCGGGAAAAGGAGTCCCTGCCCGCCATTCCGGAGCGGGACGAGGCCAAGTATCTCTCGATCCGCTACAGCCATCCCAAGTGGATGGTCAAGCGGCTGCTGGCGCTGCTGGGCCGGGAGGGGGCGGAGGCGTTTCTGGCCTCTTCCAACTGCCAGCCTCCCACCGCCGCCCAGGTCAACACCTGCCGCGCCTCTGCGGAGGAAACGATTGAGTCCCTGGAGCGGGAAGGGGTCCGGGCGGAGCGGCACCCCTGGCTGCCGGACTGCCTGCTCCTGCACAACACCGGCAGCCTGGAGCGGCTGGAAGCCTTCCGGAAAGGCTGGCTTTACATCCAGGACCCCGCGGCCCGGCTGGCGGTGCTGGCGGCGGAGCCGGTTCCCGGCCTCCGGGTGCTAGACGTCTGCGCCGCGCCGGGGGGAAAATCCTTCGCCGCCGCCATCGTCATGGGGGACCGGGGAGAAATCGTCTCCTGCGACCTCCACCCCAACAAGCTCAAGCGTATCCGGGAGGGCGCGGCCCGGCTGGGCCTGACCTCCATCCGCACGGAAGCCGCCGACGGCCGGGTACGCCGGGAGGAATGGCTGGGCCGGTTTGACCTGGTGCTGGTGGACGCGCCCTGTTCCGGCCTGGGCATCCTCCGGAAGAAGCCGGACATCCGGCGGAAAAAGGCCGACGATCTGTTCGCCCTGCCGGTGATTCAAAACGCTATCCTGGAGAACGCGGCGGGCTACGTCCGCCCCGGCGGGACGCTGCTCTATTCCACCTGCACCATTCTGCCGGAGGAAAACGAGGAAGTGACGGATTCCTTTTTGGGGAATCATCCGGAGTTTTCCCGGAAAAATTTCGCTTTTCCGGGGCCGATGGGGGAAAATGACGGCCAGTTCACATGTTGGCCACATCTCCACGGCACCGACGGATTTTACATCTGCCGCATGACGCGGCGCGTATGACCGAGGCTTCTATGATCGACTTGAAATCCATGACCCTGCCGGAGCTCCAGGCGTTTTTCCGCTCCATAGGGGAACCGGCCTTCCGGGGAAAACAGGTGTTCGCCTGGCTCAGCGGAGGCGCGGCCTCCTTTGACGAGATGTCGAACCTGCCACGCTCCCTGCGGGAGCGTTTGGAGGAGACCTGCCGGCTGACGGTTCCCAAAGCGGCCCGGAAGCAGGTGTCCGCTAAGGACGGCACCATTAAATACCTCTGGGAGCTGGCCGACGGCAACTGCATCGAGTCCGTTTTGATGCGCTATCACCACGGGAACACCGTGTGCATCTCCTCCCAGGTGGGGTGCCGGATGGGCTGCGCCTTCTGCGCGTCCACCATCGCCGGAAAGGTCCGGGACCTGACGCCGGGGGAGCTGCTGGACCAGGTGCTTTTCACCCAGAAGGACTCCGGCGCAGAGGTTTCCAACATCGTGCTGATGGGCATCGGAGAGCCTATGGACAACCTGGACGCCGTGCTGAAATTCCTGGAAATCGTAAATCATCCCGACGGGCTGAACATCGGGATGCGGCACATTTCCCTCTCTACCTGCGGCGTCCTGTCCGGTATCCGCCGCCTGGCGGAGCTGGGACTGCAATTGACGCTGTCCGTCTCCCTCCACGCGCCGGACCGGGAAACCCGTTCCCGTCTCATGCCTGTTAACCGGGCCTATGATGTGGAGGAGCTGTTTGCCGCCTGTCATGACTATTTTGAAAAGACCGGACGGCGGATTTCCTTTGAATACGCCATGATCGACGGCGTAAACGACCAGGACTGGCAGGCGGACCTCATTGCCAGGCGGCTGCGGGGAATGCCCGGCCACGTGAACCTGATCCCGCTGAACGACGTGACGGAAAGCCCCTTCCGGCCCTCCCGCCGGACGGCGGCGTTTCAAAAACGTCTGGAATCTCACGGCCTTACCGCCACCGTGCGGCGGAGCCTGGGTGGAGATATAGACGCCGCCTGCGGACAGCTTCGCAGAAAGGCAGAGAAAGGGGAGGATTCCCAATGATGAACCTATGGAGCATGACCGACACCGGCCTTGTCCGCAAAGAGAATCAGGATGCCTACGCGGTAAAGACGGCCTTTGGCCACACCATCTGCGTGGTCTGCGACGGGATGGGGGGGGCCGCCGGAGGGCGGCTTGCCAGCCGCATCGCCGTGGAGACCTTCTCCGCGGAGATGGAAAAGCGCCTTTCTCCGGAGGCTAAGCCGGACCGGCTGCGGGAAATTTCCGTGGTGGCGGTGGCTCTGGCGAACCGCGCCGTGCGGGAGGCCGCCAGGACCTCGGAGGAGTACCACAGCATGGGGACTACCCTGGTCTCCGCGGTCTCCTTTGACGGCGGCGTGGTCATTGCCAACGTGGGGGACAGCCGGGCCTACCATATCAATCAGGAGCGCATTCTCCAGGTGACCCGGGACCACTCCCTGGTGGAGCACATGGTGGAGCGGGGGGACATCACCGCGGAGGAGGCCCGCCGCCACCCCAACCGGAACCTCATCACCCGGGCCCTGGGCCCGGACGTGGACCCGGAGTGCGACTGCTACACCTGCCAGCTTCTGCCGGGGGAGTTTCTCCTGCTGTGCACCGACGGGCTGGTGAACACCGTGACGGACGAGGAGATTATGCGGGAGGTTCTCCACGGCGATACGAACACCTGCATGGAACGCCTGCTGGCCATTTCCAAGAGCCGGGGCGCGTCGGACAACATCACCGTTGTTCTGGCAAAAAAACTGTAAGGAAGGAGGAGCCATATGGATCCGTACATTGGTAAAACGCTGGATAACCGCTATGAAATTCTGGAGCGCATCGGCACAGGGGGCATGGCGGTGGTTTACAAGACCAGGGACCAGCGGTTAAACCGCTTGGTGGCGGTAAAGGTCCTGAAGCCGGATTTGGCCCAGGACGAGGACTTCCGCCGCCGTTTCAACGCGGAGTCCCAGGCCGTGGCCCAGCTGTCCCATCCCAACATCGTGTCGGTCTACGACGTGAGCCGGGGCGGAGACACGGAATACATCGTCATGGAGCTTATTGACGGCATCACGCTGAAGCAGTATATGGAGAAGCGGGGCCAGCTGAACTGGCGGGAATCCCTGCACTTCATCACCCAGATCATGCGGGGCCTCAGCCACGCCCACAGCCGGGGCATCGTCCACCGGGACATCAAGCCCCAGAACGTGATGGTCCTCCGGGACGGCAGCGTGAAGGTGGCCGATTTCGGCATCGCCTGCCTGGAGAACTCCGCCCAGACCCTGACCCAGGAGGCCCTGGGGTCCGTCCACTACATCTCGCCGGAGCAGGCAAGAGGGGAGCGGACCGACGCCCGCAGCGACATCTACTCCGCCGGCGTGGTCATGTACGAAATGCTCACCGGGCGGCTGCCCTTTGAGGGGGATTCCGCCGTTTCCGTGGCGATTCAGCACCTCAGCTCCGTGCCCCTGGCCCCCAGGGAGCTGAACAAGGAGATTCCGGCTCAGCTGGAGCTGATCTGCATGAAGGCCATGACGCCGGACCTGGACCGGCGCTACGGCTCCGCCGACGCCATGATCGCCGATCTGGAGGATTTCCGGAAAAATCCCAACATCAACCTGGATTTCACCCTGATGGACCTCCGGCCCGAGGAGCCGGTGGAGCCCACCCAGCCCATCCGGACCTATGACCGGACCCTCCATCCCTCCGCCGCCAAGAGCCAAAAGCCGAAGCGGGAACACTGGCGGGATTATGAGGACGACTACGACCCGCCCCGCCGGGGCGGAGGGACCGGCGTGAAGGTTTTGCTGGTCATCGCCATCCTGCTGGCGGCGGCGCTGGTGGTGGTGCTGTTCCGCATGGTGTCGGCCTCCTTTGAAAAGCAGGAGGCCCCCCAGACCTACGCGGTGCCCAGCGTGGTGGGCTACACCCCGGAACAGGCCGGGGAGATGGCGGAGGTGAAGGATATCTTTGCCCTGGAGATCCAGCCGGATACGGAGTTCAGCGAGGAGCCGGTGGGGACCATCGCCCGGCAGAATCCCGCGGCGGGCAGCTACCGCAAGGGGGATAACCTGGTGATTCAGGTCTGGATCAGCGCCGGGGAGGACACCGGCGAGATGGTGAACGTGGTGAACAAGACCGTCCCCCAGGCCCAGGTGCTGCTGAAGAGCCTGAAGGAGAAGTATAACCTGGAGATCATCGCCGACGAGGCGGAGATGGAGTTCAGCGACGAGTTTACCGAGGGCTATATCATCCGCAGCGAGCCCGCCAAGGGGGAGCTCCTGCGGGACGGCGACATCGTGAAGCTCATCGTCAGCAAGGGACCGGAGAAAAAGCCGGTGGCGGTGCCGCGTTTTGTGGGGATGCAGATCGATGAAGTCCTGCGGTCCCTGGTGGATACCTGGCATCTGACCTGCACCAACGCCGACATTGAGTACGTGGAGGACGAGGCGGAGCCCAACAGCGTCATCTGGCAGAGCATCGAGCCCAATACCACGGTAGAGGAATGGGATACCATAAAATTCAAAGTCAGCAAGGGCATTACCATCAGCGAGCGGGAGATCTACCTGAATCTGCCCCAGGACGACCGGACCACCGTACAGGTGGATGTGTATGTGGGAGACGAGGAGAATCCCCAGTTCACCGAGCGGGTCAGCTGCGCGGACGGAACGGTCCGCGTATACCCGCTGAGGGGCCACGGCACACAGACCATCAAGGTTGAATTCGACGGCGTCCTGGATCAGAGCCAGATTCAGGAGTTGCAATTTGACTGATATGACCGGACGCATTCAAAAGGCCCTCAGCGGCTTCTATTACGTGGACGCCGGGGACACGGTCCTCACCTGCCGGGCCAGGGGGAAATTCCGCAAGGATGGGATTTCCCCCCTGGTGGGGGACCAGGTGGAGGTCCGGGAGCTGGGCGGCGGAGAGGGATTCGTGGAAAAAATCCTGCCCCGGCGGAACGCCTTCTCCCGGCCCGCCGTGGCCAACATCGACCAGCTGGTGGTCATCGCCTCCCAGGCCATCCCCCGGACGGAGCCGTTTCTCATTGACCGGGTGGCGGCCATCGCCGCGCTGAAGAACTGCCGGGTGGTGGTGGTGCTGAACAAGTGCGACCTGGACCCGGCGGAGGAGCTCTATCGGATTTATAACGCCTCCGGCTTCCCGACCCTCCGCGTCAGCGCGGAAACGGGGGAGGGGATGGAGGCGCTGAAGGGTTTGATTGCCGGCAAGCTGTCTGCCTTTACAGGCAACTCCGGCGTAGGGAAATCCAGCATTTTGAACGCCCTGGACCCGGAATTTCACTTGCAGGTGGGGGAAGTCAGCACGGCCCTGGGCCGGGGGCGGCACACCACCCGCCATGTGGAGTTGCACCGCCTCGCCTGCGGGGCGGAGGTGGTGGACACGCCGGGGTTTTCCTCCTTTGACGCCTCGGAGCTGGACCTGGAGCTGAAACGGCGTCTGCCGGAGACCTTTGTGGAGTTCGGTCCCTACATCGGAAACTGCCGCTTTGTGGGGTGCAGCCACACTCGGGAGAAGGGCTGCGCCGTGCTGGAGGCCCTACGGCGGGGAGAGATTCAGAAGAGCCGCCACGACAGCTATCTCCGGCTCTATGAAGAGCTGAAGCCCCTGCGGGAATGGCAGGAGAAAAAATAACGCCGCGCCGTCCCGGTTTTCGGGGCGGCGTTTTTTTGCGGGATGGGTGGCACCAGCGGAGGCGGTTTTGTATATACTGGAGCAGAGAGAAAGGAGGCGTGACGCCATGCGCTGTTGTGGAAATGGAGGCGGCGGGTACCGCCTGCTGGGCATCTGCGCCGCGGCGCTGGGCGCGGGGATTTTGGTCGCCACGGTTTTCCCGGTGGGAGCGCTGATGTTCCTGGTTGCGTTTCTGCTGATTGCCTGCGGCTGCGCCTGCTGCCGGCGGTGACCCTTTTTCTCGAGAGAAAAAGGGTCCAAAAAGAGCTTTCGCGGGCCGCTCCCTTGGGATAGTCCGGCATTCCGGACAGCGGCAGAGGTTTGCGGGGAGGAGGTGTCTTATGAATATCGTGGTATGGAAGTCCCCCAAGATGCTCCGGGGCATTTTGAAGAAAATCTTTAAGGTATGAAGGCATATCCGTTCCCGGCGGTTCATAGAGTAGGACATGGATTTTAGGAACGGCCGGGAAAGGAAGGGGTTCTTCATGGAACTGGAGTTAAAAAAAGTGTCCTTGGACACCTATGAAATGGGAGGGGAGCTGACCCTGACCCAGGAGGAGACGGCGGAGACCA
>CAQVQZ010000069.1:0-269 GCA_948902155.1 uncultured Oscillibacter sp. | reverse complement strand
TGTACACCCCCGATGGGGAGAGCGGCGTCCGGACGCTGGAGTTTGCCATGCCGTTCACCGCCGAGAGCGACAGCCGGGCGCTGCCGGGCTGCCAGCATGTGACGGCGGAGACGGAGACGGAGTTCCTGGAGGCCCGGATGCTGAATCCCCGGAAAATCTTCACCCACTGCAAGCTGGTGACCCATCTCACCGGCTACCAGCGAAAGCCCCTGGTGTACTGCGAGGACACGGAGGCGGAACCGGGGCACCAGGTGGAGAAGCGGCAGGAG
>CAQVQZ010000068.1 GCA_948902155.1 uncultured Oscillibacter sp. | reverse complement strand
CTTGGACTCCTCATACATGGCGTCCAAGAGTCTTTTCCTTAACTTAATGACATTGGGCTGCAACCTGCGCTGCCCCTTCTGCCAGAACCACGAGATTTCCATGGCCGGAGAGGGCGCGCTGCAAACCTTGAACGTCTCCCCGGAGCAGCTGGCGGACAAAGCCGCCTCCCTGCCGGGAAACATCGGCGTGGCCTATACCTACAACGAGCCCCTGGGGGGCTATGAGTTCGTCCGGGACTGCGCCGCCCTGGTCCATGACCGGGGCATGGTCAACGTGCTGGTCACCAACGGGACCATCGAAGAGGGCCCCTGGCGGCGGCTCCTCCCCCTCATCGACGCCGCCAACATCGACCTGAAGGGCTTCACCCCCGGCTGGTATCGAAGGCTAGGCGGCGATTTGGAGACGGTCAAGCGCTCCATCATCCTGGCGACGGAGCAATGCCACGTGGAGGTCACCACCCTACTGGTCCATGGAGAGAACGACAGCCCAGAGGAGATCCGCGCCCTGGCGCAATGGCTGGCGGGGATTAGCCGGGACATCCCCCTGCACCTGTCCCGGTTCTTTCCCCGCTACCGGATGTCGGACCGCCCGCCCACGCTGGTGGAACGGGTCTATCAACTGGCCGGGGAGGCCGGGGCTTACCTCTCTTACGTCTACACGGGCAACTGCTGATTCGGCAGCTGCGGAAAAACCGCTGGACCGGAAACGGGCGAAAACCCTCCGGTCCAGCGGTTTGATTCTTTTTCAGATTATCCCCGCAGGCGGAATTTGTTCACCAGCTCCCGCAGCATCGCAGCCTGGCTGGACAGCTGCTCGCTGGCGGCGGCGCTCTCCTCCGACGTAGCCACGTTGGCTTGGACCACTGCGGAAATCTGCTCGATCCCGTGGGTGATTTCCGCCGCGTCGGCGTCCTGCTGCTGGGTGTAGGCGGCAATGCTGTCGATGAGCCTGCTCATCTCGTCCGCGTTGGACACCACCTTCAGCATGGAGTCCGCCGTGTCCTGGGCCGCCTGAACGCCCTCCTCCATGGAGTCCACTGTCTCCTGCAGAAGCACCGTGGTCTCCTGCGCCGCTGTAGAGGATTTGCCCGCCAGGGCTCGGACCTCGTCCGCCACCACGGCGAAGCCCTTGCCCGCCGTGCCGGCCCGGGCGGCTTCCACCGCCGCGTTCAGGGCCAGGATGTTGGTCTGGAAGGCGATATCCTCAATGGTCTTGACAATCTTGTGAATCTCCGAGGATTTGGCGCTGATCCGCCGGATGACCTCCGTCATATTCTGCATCTTGCCGTTGCTGTCCAGCAGGCCGCTCTTGACCTCCTGGGAGATGCGGCTGGCCTCCTGGGCGCCTTGGGCGACTTTATGTACGCTGTCGGAGACGGCGCTGATATGGCCCGCCAGGGCCTCCACCTCCGCTGCCTGCTCCGTGGAGCCTTGGGACAGGGTCGTAGCTCCGTTGGCCACCTGCTCCGCGCCGGAGGCCACCTCCCTGGACGCGGTCCGGAGACGGCCCATGGTGTCGTTCAGGGAGCGGGAAATCTCATCCAGGGCCAGCTTGATTTTCTCGAACTCGCCGGTGTACTCGTTCTCCAGGGTAAAGGCCAGGTTGCCCTCCCCGATCTCCCGGAGCTTCTCCGAAATCTCCTGGATATAGGCCACGTACTCCCGGAGGCGCAGGGTCACCTGGTTGAAATCGTGGGCCAGCACCCCCAGCTCGTCCTGGGACCGGTAGGTGATGGACTGGTCCAGGGCTCCTTCGGCGATGCGGGTGGCGGCAAGGCTCAGTTCCTTCACCGGACGCCCGATCACACGCCGGACCTGAATCACCACCAGGAGGATCAGCACCAGCACCGCCAGCACCGCCACCGCCAGCATGCTGGCGGTCAGCTGGTGCAGCTCCCGCAGCACTTCGCCCCGGGACACGTAGGCCACCGCCGTCCAGTCGCTGCCGGGGACGGTTTCCACCTGAATGTAGGTATTTTTATACAGGGACAGCCCGGTCTTCCCCTCCCGGACCCGCTGCCCGGCATAGGGATAGAAACCGTCGGTCAGCTCGCTGAGGCTCCGGCCGGTAATGGAGCTGTCCCGGTGGCCGATGATGGTATCCGTCCGGGTATCCACCAGGAAAATCCCGCCGGTGTCCTCAATCTGGACGCCGCTGACGATCTTGGAGATGGAATCCAGGTACACGTCCGCCGCGGCCACGCCCCGCACCGCGCCGCTCCGGCTCTTCAGCACGCCGGACGCGCCCACCACGTAGGACTGGCTGTCCTCGTCGAAATAGACGTCGCCCAGGATAAAGGCGTCCGACTGGAGGCCGTCCTGATACCAGCTCTTGGCCGTGGTGTCGAAATCCGGGCCGGGCACGAAGGACGCGTGGTACAGCGACCCGTCCGTCAGCGCCACGTAGAGCCCGGCGGGATAGGCGTCGTTCTGGTCCACGGTGTGCTTGATGTAATCCTGCATGGCGGGGACGTCCATGTCCTCGTACTCGATGGTGTCCCGCTGGGTCTCCAGCATGGTCAGGGTGCTGTTCATCCAGGCCCTGGTCTCCTGGAGGGTCCGGTCCGTGGTGGTCTGCAGCAGGTCCTCGCTTTTCTCCAGCAGCGTACCGGACATCTGGAAGTACACCACCGCCAGCAGAACCGCCACCGCAATGACCACGCTCACGACGATGGCGGACGCCAGCTTCCCCGTGATGCCCCAGCCGCGCCGGACCGCGCCGTTTCGGGCGGTCTCTTCTCTCTTCGCCTTCATAGCTCCACTCCCTCAAACTCGTTTTCTCGTCCTCTCCCGCCGGGGCGGGAAATGCTTGTTACCATTATATTCCCGCCGGAGCGAAAAAACAAGTGTTTTGCGCTTGGGAAAAGGATAATTTGGTTGTGCATTTGATTATGTTTGATGTTCCATAATGCTTTGCAGAAGGGGGCAGGGGGAATGTAGGGGCGGCAATTTACCGCCCGTGTTCCCGCGGCTGCCAAGCTTGAGGGGAAACGGGCAGAGATAACCCAATGTCATTTGGTTAAGGGAAGCTGTCCTCGCTTCCCTTCGCAAAAGGGAAGCTATCCTCGCTTCCCTTCGCAAAAGGAGGTGATATTTGCATAGGGGCCCCCACAAAATCTTTGATTTTGCGGGAACCCCGAAGAGGGAGTCAAAGCGATGGTGCGCTGAACCGAATGACATTGGTTGATGACCGACCCTGCATTTTAACTTGATTGGGAAAATATACCAAACAAAGACCGCCTGCCGATAGACCTGTCTATAGCCTATAGAATAATTTCCGATAGGGAGATTTCCCCTTGGGTGCAGGGGAGGTTTCCAGGGAAAAGCCGGGCGGGAGTGCGGGGAAAGAAAAGCTGGAAAAGGGGAAAAATCCGCATGGGGAAATAAGGCTGAAATCGGGGGATGCAGGTGAAAAAATTGCGGGATTTGTGCGAAAACGCTGGATTTTTGCATGGAGTTCATCTATAATTCATATATGACTTAGCAAAGGGGAAGCTGTATGCAACGCTGTTTTATTTTTGCCGCCGGGACTTTCTACGGCTGGCGGGAGCATCCCGTTCCCGGCGACTTCGTGATCGCCGCCGACGCGGGCTATCAAATCTGTTTGCGGGAGGGCGTGGTCCCGGACCTGCTCCTGGGGGACTTCGACTCGATGGAGCCTCCGGCGGATTTCACGCATGTTTTCCGCTTGCCCGTGGAGAAGGACGACACGGACACCCTGGCGGCGCTCAAGGCGGGGCTGGAGAAACAATGCGATGTGTTTTTCATCTACGGAGGCACCGGGGGGAAGCGGTTGGACCACACACTGGCGAATCTCCAGTCTTTGCTCTATCTCCGCCGCCGGGGGGCCAGGGGATTTTTGTATGACGACGACTTCGTGTGGACGGTCATCGAAAATGAGGAATGGACGATTCGGCGGACTGTGGAATGGGGGCTGTTTTCCGCCTTCTGCCTGGGGGACCGGGCGGAGGGCGTGGATGAGGAGGGGTTCCAGTATCCCCTGAAGGACGCTGTGCTGACCCCGGAGTTTCCGCTGGGGGTCAGCAATCATATTTTGGAACCTGCGGCCCGGGTGGCTGTGAGGCGGGGGGCGCTGGCCATCGGGTGGCAGGAGCCCGCGGCAGAAGAAATTCCGCTCTGCTCCGTCCCCACCGCGGGGCGGTGAGGACTCCGCCCGCTCCATTCCTTCTGCCGCTTCAGCTCAAAATCTGCTGATTTTGAGCGGGGGAGAGGACGGGGGACGGGGGAGACGAAAGACGAAGGATAAGGGACAAGGAATAAAAGGGAAGGGCGTTAGCTAATGTCATTAGGTTAGGCACACCACCATGTTGGCTCCCTTGAAAAGGGAACTGGCACCGCCGAAGGCGGTGACGGAAGGTTTTCTCCGCTGGCCACGACATTTGCGGAGGAGCGGGCGATTGATCATCGCCCCTACGTTCCAGTCCTATCGATAGAACGCTTCAAATCTGGACCGTCTATCGATGGTCCACCGCTGTAGGGGCGGCTGTCAGCCGCCCGCGCTTCTGCAAACGCCGGGGATGAACGGATGGGGAATTTGGGAGGTACATGGGGGTTTCTTTGGCGGAATGACATGGGCGCGGCGGTGGGAGGCGCTGCGAATTAGCGTTAGGTTAGAAAAAGAATAACGATATGACAAAAGTGTGCTTGATTATTGGTCGACCTTCATATATAATGTACAAGAATGGAAAGGTCGACCTTTCCGAAAACGAAACATCACCGTGGGACCGAGGGCGGGCACGGGGACAAGGAGTTTTTTATGGCTGCTTTTACCGTAAACGGCAAACCTGTATCCGTGGAGAAGAATCAGAAATTGATCCGCTTCCTGCGGGATGAGCTGCGGCTGACTTCCGTGAAGGACGGATGCAGCGAGGGCGCGTGCGGCACCTGCACGGTGCTGATCGACGGCAAGCCTGCCAGGGCCTGCATCCCCCAGACCGACAAGATGGAGGGGAAGAGCGTTCTCACCGTGGAGGGGCTGACGGAGTTCGAGAAGCGGGTCTATACATATGCCTTTGGGCAGGCCGGGGCGGTGCAGTGCGGCTTCTGCATCCCCGGCATGGTGATGTGCGCCAAGGCGCTGCTGGACGGGAATTTGAACCCCTCCAGGGAAGAGGCGGCTTTCGCCATCCGGAACAACATCTGCCGCTGCACCGGGTATGTGAAGATCATCGACGCCATCCTGCTGGCGGCGGAGCTGCTGCGGGCCGGGGCGGTGCCGGAGGTCCCCGAGGACTGGTCCCTGGGGGCCAGGGTGCCCCGGGTGGACGTGGAGGAAAAAGTCACCGGCACGGGGATTTATCCGGACGACGTTTACATGGAGGGCATGCTTTACGCTTCCGCCGTCCGGGCCGCTTATCCCAGGGCACGGGTTCTGGCGATCCATACGGAAGAGGCGAAGGCTCTGCCCGGCGTGGCGGGGGTGTTTACCGCCGAAGATATTCCGGGCAGTATCAAGGTGGGGCATCTGAAACAGGATTGGGACGCCTTGATCGCCGTGGGCAGCGTGACGCATTATCTGGGAGACGCGATTTGCATCGTCGCTACGGAAGACCAGGAGACGCTGGCCAAGGCCAAGGCGCTGGTGCGGGTGGAATACGAGGAGCTGCCCATGGTGCGCAATCCCCAGGAGGCCATGGCGGAGGGCGCGCCGCTGGTCCACCGGGAGGGCAATCTGCTGGCCCACAAGCACATCCAGCGGGGTGACCCGGAAGCGGCTATCGCCCGGTCCGCCCATGTGCTGACGGAGACGTTTTCCACCCCCTGGACGGAACACGCCTTTTTGGAGCCGGAGTGTGCCGTGGCTTATCCCGACGGGGAGGGGGCCATGATCCTCTCCACGGACCAGGGCGCTTATGACACCCAGCATGAGACGATGGAGATGCTGGGCCTCCCGGCGGAGCTGGTGAAGGTCCGCAACTGCCTGGTGGGCGGCGGCTTCGGCGGGAAAGAGGACGTGACCGTCCAGCACCACGCGGCGCTGGTTGCGTACCTGACGAAACGGCCGGTGAAGGTGAAGCTCAGCCGGGCGGAGAGCATTTTGATTCACCCCAAGCGGCACCCGATGGAGATGGAGTTTACCCTGGGCTGCGATGAAAACGGCGTCATCCAGGGGGTAAAGGCCAAGGTCGTGGCGGACACGGGGGCTTACGCGTCCCTGGGCGGGCCGGTGCTGGAGCGGGCCTGTACCCACGCGGCGGGGCCTTACAACTACCAGAATTTCGAGATTGACGGATGGGCCTGGTACACCAACAATCCCCCCGCCGGGGCTTTCCGGGGCTTCGGCGTGACCCAGACCTGCTTCTGCATCGAGAGTTTGCTGAACCGGATGGCGGACGTGGTGGGCATCAGCCCCTGGGAGATTCGGTGGCGGAACGCCATCCGGCCGGGGCAGGAGCTGCCCAACGGACAGATCGTGGACGCGTCCACCGGATTGGCGGAGACGCTGGAGGCGGTGAAGCCTTACTATGAGAAAGCGAAATTTGCCGGAATCGCCTGCGCCATGAAGAACGCGGGCGTAGGCGTGGGCATCCCGGACACAGGGCGGGTCCGGCTGACGGTGGAGGACGGGAAGGTCCATATCTTCGCCGGGGCCTCCTGCATCGGCCAGGGGCTGGGCACCGTGCTGACCCAGATGGTGTGCGACCAGACGGGGGTCCGGCATGAGGACGTGGTTTACGAGCGGTCCAATACATATTCCGCGCCGGACTCCGGCACTACCTCCGGGTCCCGGCAGACGCTGTTTACCGGCGAGGCGTGCCGCCGGGCCTGCGAGGGCTTGCGGGCGGCGCTGGAAGAGGGGGGACTGGCCTCCCTGAACGGACGGGAGTTCCGGGGCGAGTATCTGGGAAAGACGGACCCACTGGGGGCCGACGTGCCCAATCCGGTCAGCCATATCGCTTATGGTTATGCTACCCAGGTCTGCATTCTGGACGACGACGGGAAGCTGAAGCAGATCGTGGCCGCCCATGACGTGGGCAGGGCGGTGAACCCCCTGTCGGTGGAGGGGCAGATCGAGGGCGGTGTGGTGATGTCCATGGGCTACGCTCTGACGGAGCGGTATCCCCTGGAGGATTGCAAGCCCAATGTGAAATTCGGCACGCTGGGGCTGTTCCGGGCGAATCAGGTTCCGGAGATCACGCCTATCATCGTGGAGAAAGAGGGGCTGGACGTGGCCTGCGGGGCCATCGGCATCGGGGAGATCACGTCCATTCCCACCGCTCCGGCTATCGCGGACGCTTATTTCCGGTTCGATGGGAAGCGGCGGACGGCGCTGCCGCTGGAGGGGACGCCTTATGCGAGAAAGTGAGGCGGGGAGTCCCGGGTGATGCGATTTCCTCCACAGGGGGGAAGCGGAGCGCAGAAAAAAAGTTTCGCCAGCCTTTTCAAAGGCTGCGGGGTTCCAAGGGGCGGAGCCCATTGGTCGCGCCCGCAGGCGCGAAATTTCCCGGCTGCGGCTGCGTCGGAAGAAATTCCGCTCTGTTCCGTTTCCGCCTGACGGCGAAAACTCCACCCGCTCCATTCCTTCCTCCTTTCCCCACAAAATCTTCGATTTTGCGGGGGCCCCGAAGAGGGAGCCGAGGCGATGGTGCGGTGGACCGAAGGGCTTTGAAGCGCCTCGGGACCCTTTTTGGGTGGTTTGTTACGAAGGTTTCGGAGATTGATGGAGAGATAGAGGGTTTTTCGGGTAAAAAGAAACAGAGGGTGTTCCTACCCTCTGAATCTTCACTCTCCACTCTTCACTCTTCACTCTTTGCGTTCAGTATTTCCAGGTTTTCCCGCGTATCTACGTCTGCCAATTCTTCGGGGGGGACTTCCAGAAGAAGCAGGTCCTCTTCGTGGCAGCGGATGACGGCGTTTCCGCCCCGGTCCCCTTCCAGGGCCAGCAGCTCCGGGAAGAAGCGGGCGGGGAAGAGGCAGGGGTTTCCACGGACGCCGTTGTGGGCCAGGGCGGCGATCTTGGACGGGTGGGACTGCCACAGCTCCACCAGGGCCTCGACGCTTTGCCGCCGCAAAAGGGGCTGGTCGCTGACCAGGAACAGCGCGCCGCCGCAGTCCGCTAGGGCTCCCAGGCCCAGGGAGATGGTGTGGCTGACGCCCAGGTCCGGGTGTTCGTTCCGGAGGGCGGCGAAGCGGAAGGACTCCGCCAGAGACAGAATTTCCGGGTACTGGCTCACTACGGCCACCCGGTGGAACCGCTCCGCCGGGACCGCTTCCAGGGTGCGGCGGATCAGGCTCCGGCCCTGTACTTCCGCGGCAAGCTTGTTTTGCCCGAAGCGGCGGGCGTTTCCCGCCGCCATGATTACACAGCCGAGTTTATGCAAGATTATACACGTCCTTTAGTGGGGATATGAAATATCATAGTCTATTTTTCTTGGAATGTAAACAGGCATTCGAGGGCCTGTCGGTAGAAGGGCTGGATATGGAACGTCTGCCGGTGACTGGCCTTGTTTGAAAATCTCCGATTGGGACGTTCCCGTTCGGGTTTCAAATTCCAAAATCGAACAAAAGGAGGGTTTTTTATGAAATGCGTCGGTCAAAGCGTGCGGCGGGTGGACGCCTATGAGAAGGCTACGGGCCGGGCCAAGTATATGGACGACCTTTGCGACCGCAGCGCGCTGATCGTGAAAATCTGCCACTCCACCATCGCCCACGGATTTGTGAAGTCCGTCGATGTCTCCGGGGCGGAGGCCGTTCCTGGAGTGGTGAAGGTTTTGACCTGCTTCGACGTGCCGGACATCGAGTTTCCCACGGCAGGGCATCCCTGGTCCACGGACCCCCATCACCAGGACGTGGCGGACCGGAAGCTGCTGAACCGGCACGTGCGCTACTACGGCGACGAGGTGGCCGTGGTCATCGCCGAGGACGAGATCGCCGCCGGGCAGGCCGTCCGGGCCATCCGGGTGGAATACGAGGAGCTGCCCTTTGTCCTGGATGTGCAGGAGGCCATGAAGGACGGCGCGCCCCAGCTCCACGAGAAGTACAAAAACAACATCCTGGGCCACTCCGATGTCCGCCGGGGGGACTATGAGACCGCCCGGCAGGAGCCCGGTCTGATCAAAGTGGAGGGCTGGTATGACACACCCACGGTCCAGCACTGCCACATTGAAAACCACGGGTGCTTTGCCTACGAGGAGGCGGGGCGGGTGGTGGTGGTCAGCTCCACCCAGATCCCCCACATCGTCCGGCGGGTCGTCGGGCAGGCCCTGGGCATCCCCTGGGGCAAGGTCCGCATCATCAAGCCTTACATCGGCGGCGGCTTCGGCAATAAGCAGGACGCGCTGTACGAGCCTTTGTGCGCCTGGTGCTCCACGCAAGTCGGCGGGCGGCTGGTGAAGCTGGAGTGCAGCCGGGAGGAGACCTTTGTCTCCAACCGGGTCCGCCATGCCATTCGGACCCATATCATCTCCTACGTCCGGCCCGACGGGTCCTTAGTCGCCCGGAAGCTGGAGGCGTTTTCCAACCAGGGAGCTTACGCCTCCCACGGGCACGGCATCGTGGCCAAGGGCATGAACGCTTTCCCCCAGCTGTATCCCTGCCCCAACGTGGAGTGCGACAGTTGGACGGTGTACACCAACCGGCCCTCCGCCGGGGCCATGCGGGGCTACGGCATCCCCCAGGCCATGTTCGCGGCGGAGTGCCACATCGACGATATCTGCAAGGCCATCGGCATGTCCCCCCTGGAGTTCCGGCGGAAGAACCTGATGCCCGTGGGCTACGTGGACGGGTTCTCCAAGAACGAGCTGTATCACGACACGTTCAATCAGTGCATGGACAAGGGCATAGAGCTGATGGACTACCTCCGGAAGGCGGAGGCGTATCAACATCAGACCGGGCCGGTGCGCCGGGGCGTGGGGCTGGCGGTCTTCTGGTACAATACCGCCGTGTGGCCCATCTCCCTGGAATCCTCCTCCTGCCGGATGGTGGTGAACCAGGACGGGTCCCTCCAGTTCCAGACCGGCGAGACGGAGATCGGCCAGGGCTGCGACACGGCCTATTCCCAGATGGTGGCGGACGC
>CAQVQZ010000067.1 GCA_948902155.1 uncultured Oscillibacter sp. | reverse complement strand
CCGGATGACCCTGGTCCTGGCGGGCGTGGCGGTGTCCGGCATGTTCAGCGCGGGCGTGGATGCCGTGCTGACCCTCTGCCCCGACGCCCTCAACGGCTACACGGACTTCCGGGTGGGCGGCGTGGCAAACCTGCCCATGAGCCGGGTCCTCCCGGCCCTCTGGGTGGCGCTGGCGGCGTTCCTGCTGGCGCTGTCGTTGGCGGGGGAGATGGACGTGCTTTTGCTGGGAGAGGAGACCGCCCGGAGCCTGGGCCTCCCGGCCAAGCCCTTGCGGCTGGTGCTGCTGGCCCTGGCGGCGGCGCTGGCGGGAGCGGCGGTGAGCTTCGCGGGGCTGCTGGGCTTCGTGGGCCTCATCGCGCCCCACATGACCCGCCGTCTGGTGGGGGAGGACAGTTCCCTCCGCCTGCTCCTGGCCTCGGCCCTGGGCGGCGCGGGACTGCTGACCCTGTGCGACATCGTGGCCCGGACGGTCTTCGCCCCCTACGAGCTGCCGGTGGGGATCGTCCTGTCCCTGCTGGGCGGGCCCTTCTTCATCTGGCTGCTGGTGCGGCAGAAGGGCCGCAGAGGCCGGAAGGAGGCGGGCCATGCTTGAGTTAAAAAACCTCTCGGTGGGCTATCCGGACCGGACGGTGCTGGAAAATGTCACCCTGTCCATCCGCCCCGGCAGGGTGCTGGCCCTCCTGGGCCCCAACGGCTGCGGGAAGAGCACCCTCCTGCGGAGCGCCCCCGGCCTTCAGCCCGCCCTGGGGGGCGAAATCCTCCTGGACGGAAAGCCTCTCCATAGCTGCACCCCCCGCCAGACGGCTCAGAAGATCGCATACCTCCCCCAGTCCCGGGCGGTGCCCAGCATCACGGCCCGGCGGATGGTGCTCCACGGCCGCTTTCCCTACCTGTCCTATCCCCGCCGCTACCGGCGGGAGGACGCGGAGGCGGTGGACCGGGCTCTGGCGCGCATGGACGCGGCGGACTTGGCGGACCGCCCCCTGCCGGAGCTGTCGGGAGGCCAGCGGCAGAAGGTCTATCTCGCCATGGCCCTGGCCCAGGAGACGGAGACCATCCTGATGGACGAGCCCACCACCTACCTGGACGTCCGCCATCAGCTGGAGACCCTGGCCCTGACCCGCCGTCTGGCGGCGGAGGGCCGGGCGGTGGCGGTGGTGCTCCACGACGTGTGCCAGGCCCTGGCCATGGCGGACGAGATCGCCGTGCTGGCGGAGGGCCGTCTGCTGGCCCTGGGGACGCCGGAGGAAATTTTTCAAAGCAAGCTCTTAGAGCGGGTCCTGGGCGTCTGCCTGGACCGCTCCGCCGGTCCCCATGGCTGGCGCTATTTCTGCGGACTGCCGGAGGAGGCGTAAAACATGGCATACTTTCCGTTTTTCATCGACCTGGAGGGCCGGGAGGGCCTGATCATCGGCGGCGGGGCCGTGGCCCTCCGGAAGGTCCGGAAGCTGCTGCCCTACGGCCCCCGCCTCACCGTGGCCGCGCCGGAACTCACGCCGGAGCTGGCGGAGCTGCCGGGCGTGACCCTCCTGCGCCGCCCCTTCGCGCCGGACCTGTTGGAGGGGAAGTTTTTCGCCGTCGCCGCCTCCGGCGACCATGGGGTCAACCGCGCCGCCGCCGCCCTCTGCCGGGAAAAAGGCGTGCTGGTGAACGTCGCGGACGACAAGGACGGCTGTAATTTCCTTTTCCCGGCCCTGGTGAAGCGGGGAGACCTGTCCATCGGCGTTTCCACCGCCGGAGCCAGCCCCAGCGCCGCCGTCTGGGCCAAGCGGCAGATTGCCGCCCGGATTCCGGAGGATTTCGGCGAACTGCTGGCCTATCTGGACGCCCTCCGCCCCATGGTTCGGGAGCGGATACCGGAAGAGGACCGCCGCGCCGCCGCCTTCTCCCGTCTCTTCGCCGCCGCCCTGCAAAGGGGCTTCCCCCTGGCGCAGGACGACCTCTCCGCCGTCCTGCAAGGCGCGTCGGCCTCCGGCAAGGTCTATCTGGTGGGCGCGGGCTGCGGCGGCGCGGACCTCATCACCCTCCGGGGCCTCCGCCTGCTGGAGCGCTGCGACGCGGTGGTGTACGACGACCTCCTGGACCCGGTCCTTCTGGAGGCCGCGCCGGAGCGGGCGGAGCGCGTCTATGTGGGCAAGCGCCTGGGCCGCCGCGCCATGTCCCAGGAGGCCATCAACGCCCTCCTGATCGAAAAAGCCCAGGCGGGCGGCATGGTGGTCCGCCTCAAGGGCGGGGACCCCTTCGTCTTTGGCCGGGGCGGGGAGGAAGCCCTGGCCCTCCAGGCGGCGGGCGTGGCCTGGGAGTACGTCCCCGGCGTGACCTCCGCCGTGGCGGTCCCCGGCTGGGCGGGCATCCCCGTCACCCACCGGGGCGTGAGCCGGAGCTTCCACGCCGTCACCGCCCGCACGGCGGAAAGCGGCCTGCCGGACCTGCCTCCCCTGCCGGAGGGGACGCTGGTGTTTCTCATGGGCCTGTCCCAATTGGCGGAGCTGTCCCGCCGCCTGATGGAAGCCGGGATGCCTCCGGAGACCCCCGCCGCCGTCGTCTCCGGCGAAAACGCCCCCCGGCCCATGGCGGTCCGGGGGACGCTGAGAAATATTGCGGATAAGGCCCAAGAGGCCGGGGCGGAGGCCCCCGCCGTCATTGTGGTAGGCGGCACGGCGGGGATGGACCTACGGGGCTGACGCCCCGCCGCCGTAGCCGTACCGGGTCCGCTGGGTGAACAGGAACAGCGCGGTGACCGCCAGGGCCAGCACTTCCGCCGCCGTCTCCGACAGCCAGATGCCATCCAGCTCCAGGAACAACGGCAGGACGAAAATTGCCGCCGTCTGGAACACCAGAGTCCGCAGAAAGGCGATGGCGGCGGAGAGCACGCCGTTGTTCAGGGCGGTGAAGAACGCCGAGCCGAAGATGTTGAACCCCATGGCCAGGAAGGACAGGGCGTACAGCCGGAAGCCCCGCGTGGTGAGGGCCAGCAGCGCCGCGTCGTAGCTCACGAAGATGCGGGACAGCGGCCCTGCCAGCAGCAGGGCGGCGGCGGTCAGCCCCAGGCACCCGGCCAGCATCAGGCAGAGGCTTTTGCGCAGAAGGCTTTGCAGCTCCGCCTGGTTCCCCGCGCCGTAGTGGTAGCTGACAATGGGCCCCGTGCCGATGGAATACCCCATGAACACGCCGATAAAGATGAAATTGACGTACATGATGACCCCGAAGGCGGCGACGCCGTCCTCGCCGATGAGCCGCATGAGCTGAAAATTATAAAGAATGCTGACCAGGGAGGTGGAGAGGTTGCTCATCATCTCCGAGGAGCCGTTGGTGCAGGTCTGCGCCAGGACCCGCCCCTCCACACGGGCCTTGGTCAGCCGCAGAGGGGTCTTGTTGGGCAGCAGGAAATAGATCAGGGGCACCACGCCGCCCACGAAGGAACTGGCCACCGTGGCGATGGCCGCCCCGGCCACTCCCCAGGGCAGCACGCCCACCAGCAGCCAGTCGCCCGCCATGTTGGTGAGGCCCGCCGCCACGGTGAGCCAAAGCCCCAGCTTGGGCCGCTCCGCCGCCACCAGGAAGCTCTGGAACATGTTCTGCAAAATGAACGGCACCAGGGCGAGGGTGAGCACCCGCCCATAGAGGACCGCCTGCTCCAGCATCTCCCCCTCGGCCCCCAGGAGGACGCAAAGGGGTTCCATAATCAGCTCGGCAATCACCATGAGCACCGCGCCCGCCAGGATGCCGGTGTAGATGATGAGGGAGAAGTACCGCTGCGCCCGGGGCAGGTCCCCCTCCCCCATGGTCCGGGCCACCACGGCGCTGCCGCCGGCACCCAGCATAAAGCCCACGGTTCCGAAAATCATCAAAGCGGGCATGATGAGGTTCACCGCCGCAAAGGCGGTTTTCCCCGCGAAGTTGGAGACAAACACGCCGTCCACCACGCCGTAGATCGACGTGAAAATCAGCATGACAATGGTAGGGAAGGTAAAGCGCAGAAGCTTGCCATAAGAAAAGTGCTCGGATAAGTAGATGTGCATAAAAATTCCTTTCTCTCTGTTTCAGATGGATTGATTCGCTTTCCGGAAGCCCTCGAGCCATTGGTTCGAAAGGCGGATAAGGGTCCGCCACTCCTCCCCGGTCAGAGACGTGGCGGCGGCGCGTTCCGCTTTCAGAATCGGGAGGACCTTCTCCCGGAGCAGATCCTGGCCCTCGGGCGTGAGGTGCAGGGATACTTCCCGCCCCTCGGAAGGGCGGAGTTCCAGAAGGCCGTCCTTCTCCAGCTTCCGCACCGAGGAGTGGACGGTCTGCTTGCTGAGGTAAAACTGACGGCAGATGTCCTTCTGGGTGCAGCCCTCCCCCAGCTCCGCCAGGCTCCACAGCACCCAGAGGGCGCTGTCCGACAGCCCCCGGTTCTGAGCCAGGGCGTGGTAAAATTCTTCGATCTGGTGATCGAGCTGGAGATATTCCAGGAACAATGCATAGTTATCCATCGGTGCAGCACCCCTATAGTATGAAATCAGACTTGCAAGGGTTATTATGGTCCGATTTCATACCAAAAGCAAGGGGCAATCTTCACAAAAATACGAGGGCCGCTCATTGGGTAATCTGTAGAAAGAGGCCCGGAAGCTTTCCTGCAATGCCGTTCGCCGCAGAAAAAAGCCCCCTTGAAAAGGGGGCTGCCAGCGAAGCTGACTGAGGGTTTCTATCGACGCCTTCCAGGCCGTCGGATTATCGGATATGACCCCGGCATTTGCGAAAGCGCGGGCGGCTGATAGCCGCCCCTACAACGGCGAGGCTTTAGGAGAACGGAAATGGAGAAGGAAACCTTCAGTCAGCCCTCGCTGACGGCTGCTTCAACTCCTCTTCTGCCTCTTGCAGACAGCCTAAAACGCCGTAATTAACTGCTCTTACGCTTCCTCTTTTTCTTCCCGGCCTCGATCTCACTGTAAAGGTAGGCCAGCCCATCGGACAGCCCGCCCACTTCGTCGATCAGCCCCAGCCGGACGGCTTCCTCGCCGTAGATCACGCTGCCCACGTCCGCGGCCATGTCGTCCTTTTTCAGCATCAGGTCCTGGAAGTCCCCGGCGCCGATGCGGCTGTGCCCAGCGACAAAGGCCACAATTCGGTCCTGAAGCCGCTGGAAGTAGCTGTAGGTCTGGGGGGCGGCGATGACGGTGCCGCTCATGCGCACCGGGTGGATGGTCATGGCGGCGGAGGGCACGGCAAAGCTCCGCCGCGCCGCCACGGCCAGGGGCACGCCGATGGAGTGGCTTCCTCCCAGGACGATGGAGACTGTGGGCTTGGTCATTCCCGCGATCAGCTCCGCGATGGCCAGCCCTGCCTCCACGTCCCCGCCCACAGTGTTCAGCAGGAACAGGACCCCGGCCACCTCGTCGGACTCCTCCAGCTTCGCCAGCAGGGGCAGGACGTGCTCGTACTTGGTGGTCTTGGTGCCGGAGGCGGCGGTCATGTGGCCCTCGATCTGGCCGATGATGGTAAGGCAGTAGATGTTCCCGTGAGGCGTGGCCGTCATGGCGGAGCCGAAATCCAGGATGGACTGGGCGGTTTCGTTTCCGGTGTCTTTCTCCGGTTCGGTGTTTTTGGTCATAAAATCCCTCGCTTTCTCCCATAGCTTCCGCAGTTTTCCGGAAATTACACATATCCGGCCCGAAACCTTACGACAATATAAGATGATTGTCACCACATATGGCTTTCCATCAACAGGACGCTTGAAAACGAACCGCCCGCCGATGCCAATGCCCCCGCGATTATCAAACCCCCGCCGCTCTCTTTCCCCATTTCCGGACTTTCCTTTTCCGCCCCGCCGTGCTATACTATAGGGCAAATCATGCCCGTGGGGCGGGAGGACATTGTGGAGAAACAGAAACAACGTATCGTGGTCAAGGTGGGCACCTCCACCCTGACCCACAGCTCCGGCAGCGTAAATCTGCGGAGCATGGAGCGCCTGGTCCGGGTGCTGGCGGACCTCAGCGGCGCGGGGAACGAGGTCATTCTGGTGACCTCCGGGGCCATCGCCGTGGGCACGGCCCGGATGGGCCTGGACGAGCGGCCCCGGGCCCTGCGGATGAAGCAGGCCGCCGCCGCCGTGGGCCAGTGCCGGATGATGCACATTTACGACAAGCTGTTCTCCGAGTACAACTGCACCGTGGCCCAGATTCTCCTCACCGGGGAGGACGTGGAGGACCCGGTCCGGGCGGAGCATTTGAAAAACACCTTTACCAGCCTTCTGGAGCTGGGGATCATCCCGGTGGTGAACGAAAACGACTCCGTCAGTTCCGCCGAGATCGAGACGGGGCACCACAAGGTCCTGGGGGACAACGACACCCTCTCCGCCATCGTGGCGGAGCTCTGCGGGGCGGACCTGCTGGTGCTCCTCAGCGACATCGACGGCCTCTATGAGGCGGACCCCAAGCGGAACCCGGACGCCAAACTCCTCCACCGGGTAGCGGAGCTGACGCCGGAGATTCTGGAAATGGCCGGGGGCGCGGGCACCTGGCGGGGCACCGGCGGCATGGCCACCAAGCTCTCCGCCGCGAAGATCGCCATGGACGCGGGCTGCGACATGGTCATCACCAACGGCGCTCATCCCGAAAACCTCTACGACATCGCCGGGGGCCGGGACGTGGGGACCCGGTTCATCGCCGCGGGAAAGGCCGGCGCGCCGTGACGGAAAAGGAAAAAATGCTGGCGGGCCTCCTTTACGACTGCGGGGACCCGGAGCTGCTGGCCCAGTGGCACAAGGCCAAGGACCTGGTCCGGGATTACAACCGGCTGGATTCCCAGGACCTGGCGGGAAAGGACCGGATTCTCTCCGCCCTGCTGGGAGGCCGGGGAAAGAACCTGTGGATTACGCCGCCCTTCTACGTGGATTACGGCTGCAATATTTTTTTCGGGGACAACTGCGAGGTAAACCTGAACTGCGTCTTTCTGGACGACGGGCGGATCACCGTGGGAAACAACGCCCTGATCGCCCCCGGCGTGCAGATTTACACCGCGTTCCACCCCGCCCATCCGGTTGACCGCTTCGGCCCGCCGAAGGAGGACGGCTCGTTTTCCTTCTGCAAGACCATAACGGCCCCGGTGACTATCGGAGACAACGTGTGGATTGGCGGCGGAGCCGTCATCCTGCCTGGGGTGACCATTGGGGACAACGTGGTCATCGGGGCGGGAAGCGTGGTGACGAAGGACGTCCCCAGCAATACGATCGCCTGTGGAAATCCTTGCCGGGCGGTGCGGGAAAACCGCCCGGCGGGAGCTGATAAGGAGGTATCGCCATGACAGCATTACAGAGCCAGGGACAGGCGGCCAAAGCCGCCTCCTATGCCCTTTCCACCGCCGGAACGGCGAAAAAGAACGCCGCCCTGGAGGCCATCGCCCGCGTCCTGACCCAGCGTCAGGACGAATGGCTCGCCGCCAACGCCGAAGACGCGGCTGCGGCCAAAGCCGCCGGGATGCGCCCCGCCATGCTGGACCGCCTGACCCTGACCCCGGAGCGGGTGGCGGGCATCGTGGACGGCGTGCGGCAGGTCATGGCCCTGCCGGACCCCATCGGGAAGGTGGACAAAATGGAGACCCGGCCCAACGGCCTCATCATCGGGCGGCGGCGGGTGCCCCTGGGCGTCGTGGCCATCATCTTCGAGGCCCGGCCCAACGTCACCGTGGACGCGGCGGCGCTGTGCCTGAAATCCGGCAACGTCTGCATCCTCCGGGGCGGAAAGGAGGCCATCCGCTCCAACCGGGCCGTGACGGCGCTGATGCGGGAGGCCCTGGCCTCCGCCGGACTGCCGGAGGACTGCATCTCCCTGGTCCAGGACACCAGCCACGAGACGGCGAACGAATTGATGCACCTGGACGGCTATGTGGACGTGCTGATTCCCCGTGGCGGCGCGGGGCTCATCCGGACTGTGGCGAAGGAGGCCAGCGTCCCCGTCATCCGCACCGGCGAGGGCGTCTGCCACGTCTATGTCGACAGCGAGGCGGACTTGGACATGGGGGCCGGTATCCTCTACAACGCCAAGTGCTCCCGTCCCTCGGTGTGCAACGCCGCAGAATGCCTGCTGGTCCAGGAAGACGTGGCGGAGGCATTTCTCCAAAAGGCCGTGCCCCTGCTGGACCGGCATAAAGTGGAGCTGCGCTGTGACGCGAAATCCCTGGCCATTCTGGGAGACCGGGCCGTCCCGGCGGCGGAGAGCGATTGGGACGCGGAGTACGACGACTATATCCTGGCGGTCCGGACGGTGAAGGACCTGGAGGAAGCCGTCGCCTTCATCAACGCCCACGGCACCGGCCACTCCGAGGCCATCATCACGAAGAACTATTTCAAAGCCCAGCGCTTCCTGGACGCGGTGGACGCGGCGGCGGTGTATGTCAACGCCTCCACCCGCTTCACCGACGGCGGCGAGTTCGGCCTGGGGGCGGAGATCGGCATCTCCACCCAGAAGATGCACGCGCGGGGGCCCATGGGGCTGGAGGAGCTGACGAGCTGCAAGTATGTCATTTATGGCGAGGGACAGGTCAGATAGTCAGATAGGAGTTATGAGATAGGAGATAGAAGATAGAAGATATGGCGGGGGCGGAGAATCTGCGTGATCTGCTGAAGGGGCTGGAGCGGAACGCTGTGCGGCTGAGCATTGGCGCTGGGGACGGGTTGGAGATCGGACGCTTTGGAGGCGTGCCGGATGTGCCGGAGGGGTTTGACTGGCCCTGGTTCGTGACGGACACGTATGTGGACGATGAAGTAAAACCCCGGTCCCTGAGCTTTTTGGCGCAGTTCGACTGCGCCGCCCTGGCTCCACTGGACCGGGATGGGCTGCTGCCCCATGAGGGGGTTTTGTCCTTCTTTTATGAAACCGTTTCCCAGCGCTGGGGCTATGACCCGGAGGACGCGGGGTGTGCGAGGGTGTTCTGGTTCCCGGATAAGTCGGTTTTGCGCCCGGCGGGATTTCCGGCGGACTTGGAGTGGTTTTGCCGGTTCCCGGCCCTTTCTATCCGGGGGCAGAGTGAGGCCGAGTATCCCTCCTATGAGGAGTTCGCCCTGATGCCGGACCTTTTGATGGCCCGCAATGAGCTGGGCCAGCGGCCCTGGGAGGTCTTGAACCGGCTCCGGGATTCTGTGCGGGGAGGGGAGGCGCTCCCTCCGCCCTGGCACCGCCTCCTTGGCTGGCCGGATATCATTCAGAACTGCATGACCGAGGAATGCGAACTGATCAGCCGGGGCTATTCCACAGGCAATGGGTTCAAAGATGTTCCAGAGGATATCCTGGAGGAAGCGGCGAAAACCTCCCTGGAAAATTGGCGGCTGCTGTTCCAGCTGGACAACGGCGTCTCTTTGGGAGATTTTTCTCTGGACTTTGGGGACAGCGGGAGCATCTATTTCTACATTCGAAAAGAGGATTTGGCCGCCCGGCGCTTCGACCGGGTGTGGCTGATTCTGCAATCCTGTTAGGAGGGTATTTTTATGACAAAGGATAGAGTGTTCACCGGGGCGAAGCTGGGCTTCATCGGCGTGGGGAACATGGGCGGAGCCTTGGCCCGCGCCGCCCGCAGGAACACGCCTTCAACGGATATCTGCGTCGCCAACCGCTCCCCGGAAAAGGCGAAGGCCCTGGCGGCAGAAATCCCCTGCCGGGTAAAATCCAACGCGGAAATCGCGGAATGGGCGGATTACATCTTCCTGGGCGTCAAGCCCCAGATGATGGGGGAGATGCTGGGCGAGATCGCCCCTGTCCTGGCGGAGCGGAAGGACCGCTTCATCCTGGTCACCATGGCGGCGGGCCTCAGCATGGCGGACATCCAGGCCATGGCGGGGGGCGACTACCCCGTCCTCCGCATCATGCCCAACACCCCCTGCTCCATCGGCGATGGCATGGTCCTCTACACCCGCGGCCCTGGGGTGACGGAGGACGAGGAACGGGTTTTCCTGGAGGCCATGGGCGGCGCGGGCCGCTTCTCGGCCATCCCGGAAAAGCTGATGGACGCCGGGTCCGCCGTGGCGGGCTGCGGCCCGGCCTTTGTGGACCTCTTCATCGAGGCCC
>CAQVQZ010000066.1 GCA_948902155.1 uncultured Oscillibacter sp. | reverse complement strand
TAGCCCGCGCCCCGCTCCAGAATGCGGACCGGCTCGCCCTCCACCTCATAGCTCATCTGGTTGGGCCGCTCGTCGTCCCACTCAATGGACGCCTTGGAGCCGACGATGCGGACCTTGTGGTCATGCCGCGCGCCGCAGTTGATGGAGCTGGCCCAGCAGTAGACCTGCGCCCCTGCCTGGACAGACTTCGTGCCCTTCAGGTTCATGATGACGAAGGCGTTGTCCTCCAATTGACGGCCCTCCACAAAGGCCCGCTTCGTACACATGAGGTCCTCGATCTCCATATCCGGAATCATGGCCTCGATGAGAAAGAGCGGATGGGTGCCCACGTCCCCCAGGGCGAAGGAGGGACCGGCCTTGGAGGGGTCAAAGCGCCACTTGGCGGCAGGGACGGTGTCCTCCACCTTCACGTTGTAGCCGCCGAAGGCGAAGCTCATCTGGATGACCCGAACCTCGCCCAGGTCGCCGTGCCGGATCATCTGCCGGGCCTGCTGAATCATCTGGTGGCCGGAGTAGCCGTAGGTCACGCCCACCACCCGGTGTTTCGCCTTGGCCAGGGCGACCAGCTCCTCCGCCTGGGCGGAGGTGAAGCACAGGGGCTTCTCGCACACCACGTGGAGCCCCGCCTCCAGAGCGGCCTTGCAGATCTCATAGTGGGTGCTGTTGGGCGTGGCGATGGACACCGCCTCGATGCCGTCCTCCCGTTCCGCCTCGGCGGCGAACATGGTCCGGTAGTCCGGATAGCAGCGGTCCGGGGCCACCCCCAGCTCCGCCGCGAAGGCCATGCCCCGCTCCGGCACGATGTCGAAAGCTCCCGCCACCAGCCGGAAGGAGTTGTCCCGCAAAGCGGCGGAACGGTGGATGTAGCCGATCTGGCTGCCCTTGCCGCCGCCCACCATGGCCCAGCGGATAGGGTGGTCCAAAACCTTGGACCCGTCGATCATAAAACCATCTCCTTTATTAAAATTATGAACCAATCAAATCTGATAGCCGACGCTTTTCAAATATTCCACGCTGGCCTTCACGTCCCGCAGGCTTCCCTCCACGTTCCGGGGGTCCCGCTCCTGCTCAATGGTGACGTAGCCGCTGTAACCGATGTCCTCCAGGGCCTTTTTGATGCCGGGATAGTCCAGGCTCCCGGCGCCGATGGGGCACATGGCCCCCTTGCCGCAGCCGTCGAAGAAACGGATGCGCTCGCCCAGGACCTCCTGATAGACCTCTTCGTTCACGTCCTTGAAGTGGACGTAATCCAGCCTGTCCGCGTACTTCCTCAGAAATTCCGCCGGGTCCATGCGGGAGTAATAGAGGTGCCCCGTGTCCAGGCACAGCCCCACTGTCTCATAGGGGATGTCCCGGACCACTGCCGCGATCTCGTCCTCAAATTCGATGTAGCCCCCGGCGTGGGGGTGGATGACGGGCCGGACACCGTACGCATTGGCCTGCTCGCAGACCGCCCGGACATTCTTCATGAACCCGGACCACTCCCGGGCGGAGAGCCGGGGCGCTTTGCCGGGGTGCCCCGCGGCATAGTCCCGCTCGTCGTGCCCCCAGTCCATGACCGTCATGTAGGGCGTGGGGAACTTCTGCCCCTCGTGGACCGGCAGCCTGGGCAGGGCCGGGTCCGTGATAAGGCGGCAGATGTCGTCCACCGCTTTCAGGACGCTTTCCTGGTTGGCGGGGTCCAGCAGGTCGTGGAAGATCGTCCCCGCCACGATGGCGATGCCGTTCTTCCGCAGCTCGGCGGAGACCGTCTCCGCGTCGATGGGCAGATAGCCGTAGGGCCCCAGCTCGATGGCGCTGTACCCGGCCAGCCCGGCCTCCTCCAGAACCCGCCGCCAGGGAGGCAGATAGGGATTCTTGGGGTCGTCCACACCCCAGCAGCAGGGCGCGCCGCAGATTTGGATCATCGTCATTCCTCCCAATTATTTTGAATTTCCAAATATTGTATTCGTCATATCGCCGAACGTTTCTCCCGGAAACTGCTTTGATTTTAGCAGGACTCCCCGCCGGATGTTTGCGGTTTCTTGCGCGGATTTTCTGGAATACCCACTATATTCTGCACAAATTTTTGGACTGAATTTTGGAGATTGCGCATTCTTGCGCCTCCGTGGAAATCCTGCCATAATAGAGGCGGCCGTCCCGGCCCCAGCGGAAGAAAAACGCCCCCGAGGAGGAAATCGAATGAACGCCCCAGTCTCGTTTGTCCACCGCCAGCCCTCCCTGCTCTACGCGACCTTGCAGCGGGCGGACGACCCGAAGATCAACCGGGTCCTGCACTCTCATGACAACGTATGCGAGCTGCTGTTCGTCAATACGGGAGAGGGATACTATATCGTCAACGGAAGCAGCTACCCCATTTACCCCGGCGATTTCCTGTTCAGCAACCAGGGGGACCTCCACGAGGTCCAGTCCGCCACCCACCGGGAGATCGGCACGATCTGCTTCGGCATCGAGGGCCTGGCGCTGAAGGGCCTTCCGCCCGGCTGCTTCACCCAGGCCAAAGACGGCTTCATCCGTCCGGTGGGCCGGAAATACGAGCAGATCAAACATCTCTGCCAGCTGCTGTACGACCAGCTGGAGCTGGGGACCGCCCAGGGCAGAGCCGTCGCCCAGCACCTGTTCCTGGCCCTGCTGCCCCTGGCCCTGAGCTTCCCCGCCGACGACCGGAACGAGGCCCAGACGGAATCTGTCATCCTGGCGGGCCGGATCGCCCAGTACATCGCCGCCCACTTTGCCGAGCCCCTGACCCTGGAGCGGATCGGCGCGGCGCTGAAAGTCTCCCCCTACCACGCGGCCCATGTATTCAAGGAGGTCACCGGGGCCTCCCCCATCCAGTACGTCATCCGCCGCCGGATGGGCGAGGCGCAGAACCTCCTGATCTCCACGGATTTCAGCGCGGCCCAGATCGCGGTGATGGTGGGCTATGACAGCGCCAGCCATTTCAACAGCATTTTCAAGCGGGTCGTGGGCCTGCCGCCGGTCCGCTACCGGCAGTGGTATCTGGAGATGATGCGGGGAAAGCGGAGGCAGTAGCCGCCGAAATCCAGGAGAAGGAAACGCCTCCATCATCCGGCGCGCAATTTCAGAATCCCCGCACGCACTTTGTGCATTACATACAACATATCACTCCTTCGTTTGTATAAATCATCTATTTTTCTACTGGACTTTTGCCGGAAATCTGATATGCTAAGGCTACAATCCCAAGTATGAAGGAGGCGATTCGTATGTTTAAATGGTTCCAGAGCCTTGTCAGCATCCGTTATCAGGAGCTGAACCAGATGCGCCGCGAATTGCGCCGCGAGGCGAATCGATAAGCGTCCGGTCTTTCACCGGCACGTAAGATAAAAACGGCAAAAGCGCCTCCCTGCGGGAAACCCGCCGGGGAGGCGCTTCTACATACTTCTACATATAACAATGTTAAGGAACCGCCCGCCAAGCAACGTCATCCAGTCAGGCACACCCCCGTCTTTGCTCCCTTGAAAGTGCGAATCAAGAGAGAGACGGGCTGTTTGCCGGCTTCGGGGCCCCCGCAAAATCGAAGATTTTGTGGGGAAAGGAGGAAGGAATGGAGCGGGTGGAGTTTTCGCCGTCAGGCGGAAACGGAACTGAGCGGAATTTCTTCCGACGCAGTCGCGGCTGAGAGTTTCGCGCCTGCGGGCGCGCCCAAGGGGCTCTGCCCCTTGGAACCCCGCAGCCTTTGAAAAGGCTGGCGAAACTTTTTTTCTGCGCTCCGCGCTCTCCTTCTTATTCCTTTTACATCCCAAACAACCGAACCATACCTCTAAACCGCCAATCCATACCTCCCCAGCACGGCCTTGATCCGCTCCAGATTCTCCGGCGCAGGCGGGCACAGCGGCAGCCGCAGCTCCCCGACCTTCCACCCCAGCAGCGCCAGAGCAGTCTTCACCGGAATGGGATTCACCTCGCAGAACATGGCGTCACAGAACTCCTTCAGCCGCACCTGCAATTCCCCGGCGGCGGCAAAATCGTTCTGCAAGCACAACTGGGTCAGCCGGTGCATCTCCGCCGGAAGCACATTCGCCACAACGGAAATGACCCCCTTGCCCCCCAAGGCGCAGATCGGTACCGTCTCATCGTCATTCCCGGACCAGATGGAAAAATCCGCCGGGCAGAGGGCCCGGGTCCTCTGGACGTTCCCCAGATTCCCCGACGCCTCCTTGACCCCCACAATGTTCTCCACCTCCGCCAAGGCGGCATACGTCTCCGGCGCAATGGAAACCCCCGTCCGGGAGGGAACGTTGTAGAGGATGATCGGGAGGGAGACCGAGGCGGCGACGGCCTGGTAATGGCGGATCAGCCCCGCCTGGCTAGCCTTGTTGTAGTAGGGCGTTACCACCAGCAGCCCGTCGGCCCCCCGGCGCTCCGCCTCCCGGGAGAGGGTAACGGCGTTTTCCGTGGAGTTGGACCCGGACCCGGCGATGACCGGGACCCGTCCCCCCACATGCCGGACGCAGAACGCAACGGTCTCCGCCCGCTCCTGATACGTCATGGCGGAGGCTTCCCCGGTGGTCCCGCATACCACAATAGCGTCGGTCCCATTCTCCAGCTGGAAGTCCAGCAGGGCCCCCAAAGCGTCAAAATCCACGCCCTTCCCGTTAAACGGCGTCACAATGGCCACCGCCGACCCTGTAAAAATTGTCCGTTTCATAAGCACCATCTCCCAGAAAAAAGTAGAATCGCGGGGTGCAGGGGGAACGGTTCCCCCTGCCGGGGTCCAGGGGCGGCGCCCCTGGAAGCCAAACAGAAGAGCTTGCCGCAGTCGAACGGCAAGCCCCTCTTTCGTGAATCAAATGTACTTTTCCGCGCAAAGCAGCTCCGCCAGCAAAACGGCTCCGCCGGCCGCGCCCCGCAGCGTGTTGTGGCTCAGGCCCACAAACTTGTAATCATACTGCGTATCCTCCCGCAGCCGTCCCAGAGACACCGCCATCCCGTTCTCCAGCATCCGGTCCAGCCGGGTCTGGGGCCGGTCCGGCTCCTCAAAATAGTGCAGGAACTGCTTGGGCGCGGAGGGAAGCACCAACTCCTGGGCGGGCCCCCGGAAAGCGGCCCAGTCCGCCTTGATCTGCTCCATGGCGGGCTTCTTTCCCTCCTGGAACTTCACAAACACCGCCGCCATGTGCCCGTCCTGGCAGGCCACCCGGAAGCACTGAGCCGTAATGGCGGGCCCCTGGGCCTTGACGATCTTCCCGTCCCGGAGGGTCCCCCAGAGCTTCAGGGGCTCCTGCTCGGACTTCTCCTCCTCGCCGCCGATGTAGGGGATGCAGTTGTCCACCATCTCCGGCCAGCGCGCGAAGGTCTTCCCCGCCCCGGAAATGGCCTGATACGTACAGACCAGAGCCCGGTCGATGCCGTACTTCATCAGCGGATGCAGCGCGGGCACATAGCTCTGGAGGGAGCAGTTGGACTTCACCGCGATGAATCCCCGCTTGGTCCCCAGCCGCTTCCGCTGGGCCTCGATGACCCGGATGTGGTCCGCGTTGATCTCCGGCACCACCATGGGCACGTCGTCCGTCCAGCGGTGGGCGGAGTTGTTGGAGACGATGGGGCACTCCAGCCTGGCATACTTCTCCTCCAGCGCCCGGATCTCCTCTTTCTTCATATCCACCGCGCAGAAGCAGAAGTCCACCGTGGACGCCAGCTTCTCCGCGTCCGCCTCCGCGTCCAGGACCACCAGGCCCTTGGCCTCCTCCGGCATGGGGGAGGTCATGGCCCACCGGGGCCCCGCCGCCTCTTCATAGGTCTTCCCCGCGCTGCGGGCGCTGGCGGCCACCGCCGTCAGCTGAAACCAGGGATGCTCTTCCAAAAGGGTGACAAAGCGCTGGCCCACCATGCCGGTGCAGCCGATGACGCCGACCTTGTACTGTTTCATACTATGCTCCTCCCGCCGCGTTGTTCCGGAAATCGAAACGATTTCCTGGTTGAATCCAACGGGCTTTTGTATTATAATATTCGCATCCGGCAACAATTGTGCTTGATGCGCGGACAAATGTCTGCTTATGAAATGGTATCATGTTTTCCGGAGAACGTCAAGACAGGCCGCGTTGGGAGGTTCCATGAAAAAAAAGCTGTTGACCCTGTTTTTCGTTGTGACATTTTTCGCCCTCAGCGCCGTCCCGGCCTCCGCCGTGGTAAACGGGACGGTCAAGGTGGGCCTGCGCTACGGCTCCTCGGCCCTCTTCTCCGCCAACCTGGAGAACGCCCAGGGGGCGGGCTATGAGTTCGGCTATTACGAGGAGGACCGCACCTTCACCTCCCTGGGCTGGACGGAGGAGACCACGATCTCCATGACCGCCTCCGGCCCCATCTACCTGGACGGCGGGGGAGGCTATTCCGCCTCCGTGCCCTCCGGCGGCTACCGGAGCCTGGGGGAGTGGCACGTCCAAATCGACGGCTTTGCCACCTACGAGGAGGCCCTGGACCGGGCCCGGTCCGAGGGGGGCTGGCCCGCCTGGGTGGACTGGTCCTATGCGGTCCGGGTGGGCGGCTTCGACTCCCAGGGGGAGGCGGAGGCCGCCGCCGGGCGCTATGGCGGCCGGGCGGTCCGGTCCTCGTCCACCGGCGTCACCGTCACCCGGACGAAGACGGCGGACATCCTCTTCGAGTTTGACTGCAGCGGCGTCCTGGCCCTGGGCGTCCGGCCCTCGGGCCGGGAGACCTCCACCTGGTTCAAGGGCTACAAATACGGCGGCGGCTTCGAGTACCCCCGGGTCACCGGCGGGAACCTGAACGTGGTGAACATGGTGGACCTGGAGGACTATGTCAAGGGCGTCATCCCCTACGAGATGGGAGGCGACTGGCCCCTGGCGGCGCTGGAGGCCCAGGCGGTCTGCGCCCGGACCTTCGTCCAGGGCCACAGCAAGCACCTCAGCGCCAACGGCTTTGACGTCTGCAACGGCGTGGACTGCCAGGTGTACAACGGCCACGGCAGCGGCGGGGCCGGTCCCTCGGAGGCCAGCGACCGGGCGGTGGAGGACACCGCCGGGGAGTGCCTGTATTACAACGGCGCGCTGGTCCAGGACGCGGTCTATCACTCCTCCAACGGCGGGGCCACCGAGGACGGAGCCAACGTCTGGGGCACGGATACCGGCTATCTGAAGGGGAAGCTGGACCCCTACGAGTCCCAGACCACGGTCCCCAACAATCAATACACCGTCACCTACACGGCGGAAGAGCTGTCCTGGATTCTGGACCAGAAGGGCCACGGCGTCGGCACGGTGCGGGACGCCTACGTCTCCGCCTACACGCCGGTGGGCAACGTGAAGGAAGTGACCTTCGTGGGGACCAACGGCACCAAGACCTTCACCGGCGACGACTGCCGGATGATCTTCTACAGCAGCACCTACAAGAAGTCGGTCAGCAGCATGCGCTTCGACATCAACGGAAGCCGGGCCGGAGGCGTCTCCGTCAACGGAACCGGCCAGCTGGCCTCTCTGGACGGCGCGGCGGTGATCTCCGGCAGCGGGGAAGTCTCTACCCTCCGGGGGAACAGCGCAGCCGCCATCACCTCCTCCGGCACGGTCACCGTTTCCGGCGCCGCCCAGCCCACCAGCAGCGGCCGAAACGGCAATTTTGTCATCACCGGCACGGGAAACGGCCACAACGTGGGGCTCAGCCAGTTCGGGGCCAAGGCCATGGCGGAGCTGGGCTACACTTACCGGGACATCCTGGAATTCTACTATACAGACATTACCATCGGTTGAGGACGGACTATGAAAACAAGTGATTTTTACTACGACCTGCCCCCGGAGCTGATCGCCCAGACCCCCATCGAGAAGCGGGACGGCTCCCGCCTGATGACCCTGGACCGGGAGACGGGCCGGACGGGCCACCGGCGCTTTTACGAGCTGCCCCAGCTGCTGCGCCCCGGCGACTGCCTCATTATGAACGACTCCCGGGTCCTGCCCGCCCGCCTTCTGGGCCGGAGGCTCCCCGGCGGCGGGGCCTGCGAGGTGCTGCTGCTGACGGATCAGGGGGACAACGTCTGGGAGTGTCTGGTACGCCCCGGCCGCAAGCTGCGGACCGGGAGCCAGATCAGCTTTGGAAACGGCGAGCTCACCGCCGAAATCGCGGAAGAACAGCCGGGCGGAAACCGCCTGGTCCGCTTCCATTACGAGGGCATTTTCCTGGAGGTCCTGGACCGCCTGGGCAAGATGCCCCTGCCCCCCTACATCAAGGAGGAGCTCCAGGACCGGGAGCGGTATCAGACCGTTTACTCCAAGGTCCTGGGCAGCGCCGCCGCCCCCACGGCGGGCCTCCACTTCACCCCGGAGCTTTTGGAGACCATCGCCGCCAAGGGGGTGGGCCTGGGCTATGTGACCCTCCACGTGGGCCTGGGCACCTTCCGCCCGGTAAAGGAGGAGTCCATCGAGGACCACGCCATGCACAGCGAGTTCTGCACGATTCCCCCGGAGACGGCGGAGCTCATCAACCGCACCAAGGCGGCGGGGGGCCGCTGCATCTGCGTGGGGACCACCTCCTGCCGGACCCTGGAGTCCTGGGCGGAGGCGGACGGGCACATCGAGCCCCGGTCCGGCTGGACGGATATCTACCTCTACCCCGGCTGCCGCTTCAAGGTGATGGACGGGCTGATTACAAATTTCCACCTGCCGGAGAGCACGCTGATCATGCTGGTTTCGGCCTTCGCGGGCCGGGAGCCCACCCTGGCGGCCTACCGGGAGGCGGTGGCGGAGCGCTACCGCTTCTTCTCCTTCGGCGATGCGATGTTCATAGCAGGCGGGATAGACGAAGCTTCCTCGGAAACCTGATTTCTCCAAACTATCCAGGCGTGAAAAGGCCCGTCAATCCCACCAATGCCACAAGCGAATCAAGGTAAAAAAAGGAGAGCGCGGAGCGCAGAAAAAAGTTTCGCCAGCCTTTTCAAAGGCTGCGGGGTTCCAAGGGGCAGCGCCCATTGGTCGCGCCCGCAGGCGCGAAACTCCCCTGCCGCGACTTAAATAATCCTTCGTAACGTATCATTTAAGTCGCGGCCAAGCGCCTTTGCCGCGAAGCAGGCAAACAGCCCGTCTCACTCTTGATTCGCACTTTGAAAGGCGGCGGCACAGCGAAGCCGTAACGGAGGATTGTCGTAGGGATTTCCCTTTATCACCTATACCACAATAGGAGAAAACTCTCAGAGATTTCCTTCTATCTCCCGTCTGGCAATAGAAGAAAACCCGCAGGGATTTCCTTCTACCGCCATCACGGCAACCAAAGGAGCCCCTGCGGACAATCCCCACCCGCCTTCGGCGGGAGCCCCTTTCCAAAGGGGCCTTTTTCTTTTGCGCGGAGCTTCATATCCGTGCAAGCCCCGCGCCTCTCCTTCCAAATTTCCCAAACATCCATCACCGCCCGCTCCACGCAGAGCGGGCTTTTCCCGTCCAGCACCAGCGACAGCTCACACCCGCAGCCCGTCTTTGGATAGAGCACGGCGGAAAACTGTAACGTCTGCACACTCCCGCCCAGGCAGGAAAACCGTAGCGGCAGCGCCTCGGTAAAAGCCCCGCCGGGGCTCTGCCGGAGCAGAATGGTCCCCGCCTCCTCCGACGGGTGCATGGCCCGGACGTTCAGGACGAACCGCACCTCATAGGCCCGTTCCGCCTCCAGCCGGACCTTGGCAGGCGCGGCCTCCTCCCAGTGAATGTCGTCTCCTTGCCGGACCCGGCAGCGCCAGGGAAACCGCACCCCCGGTTCCACAGCGTCCCCTCCCGCTGTTCTGTCAACTGGAAGGCGCTTTTCTGCTTAGGCGGGCAGGCATGAGCTTCCAGTCCCACGACGCCAGCCAGCGGACCCAGGGCTTCCTCTGCCTGTTCGGCGGCCTCATGATCGCTTTTGCCAAGGAGATTCTGTCCGTCATCGGCGTGGTGTGAGCTGCCCTGGAACGACAAAGGGAATTGCGTCCCACGATGAGACGCAATTCCCCATGGAGGTGATTTTCAATTAGCGACAACTGGATCGTAAGCATTCTGGAAAGCGCCCTGACGGACTGGAACGGCAAATTGTCCGAGATATGGGCCCTGCTGACGCAGACGCCGCAGAGCTTC
>CAQVQZ010000065.1 GCA_948902155.1 uncultured Oscillibacter sp. | reverse complement strand
TCATAATTTCTCATCTCCACACGCTGCTCAAACGCTTATGAATACAGGTTCTTACTTTCCCCTTTCAGGGACGTACTCCACTAAGATTTTGCTTCGCAAAATCAAGTGTCGTTACAGTCTTTCAAGAAAAGTAAGGCGCGGTTGATGTCGCCGGCGCCTACCGTCAGGATCAGGTCGCCGGGCTGGGCCAGGCGGGAGAGGGCTTCCGCCGTTTTGTCCAGGGTGGAACAGTAGACGGAGCCGGGAATCTCACGGCTCAGGTCCGCCGAGGAGATGCCCAGGGTGTTCTGCTCCCGGGCGGCGTAGATCTCCGCCAGGACTACCACGTCCGGCAGCTTCAATTCCTCCACAAAACGGTCGAACAGCTTGGCGGTGCGGGAATAGGTGTGGGGCTGGAAGGCCACAATGAGACGCCGGTAGCCCAGGCCCTTGGCCGTGGTCAGCAGGGCGTGGAGCTCGTCGGGATGATGGGCGTAGTCGTCGTAAAGCTCCGCGCCGTGGTAGGTCCCCTTGTACTCAAAACGCCGCCCCGCGCCGGTGAAGGAGCTCAGGCCCGCTTCCACCGCCTGGCCGGGGAGGCCCAGCACATAGGCCGCGGCGGCCGCCGCCAGGGCGTTGGAGACGTTGTGGCGGCCATAGACTTTCAGGGCCGCGTGGGCATAGAATTTGCCGTGAATCTGGACGTCGAACATGGGACGGCCTTTGTCCTCCCGGAGGTTGACGGCGGTGCAGTCCGCGCCCGGTTCCAGGCCGAAAGTCAGGACAGGACGGTCCAGGCCCGCCAGGGCTTCCATGGCTCCGGCGTTGTCCGCGTTCACCACGACATGGCCCGTGGGGGGCACCAGCTCCGTGAACTGGCGGAAGGAATGCTGGATGTCCTGGAGGTCCTTGAAAAAGTCCAGGTGGTCCGCTTCCACGTTCAGCACCACCGCTACGGTGGGGTAGAAGCTCAGGAAACTGTTGCAATACTCGCAGGATTCCAGGATGATCGTGTCTCCCTGGCCAACCCGGTAACCGGAGTTCAGCAGGGGAAGGGTGCCGCCGATCATCACCGTGGGATCCGCCTCCGCCGCCATAAAGATGTGGGTACACATGGAGGTGGTGGTGGTCTTGCCGTGGGTGCCCGCGACACAGAGGGCGTTGGGGTAATGGCGCATGATGGCCCCCCACGCCTGGGCCCGCTCGTAGACGGGGATGCCCCGGGCGATGGCCCCGGCGATCTCCGGGTTGCCGTCGTGGACGGCGGCGGTGCGGATGACCAGGTCGCAGTCCTTGAGATTGTCGGCGTTGTGGCCCACGGCCACGGGGATGCCCAGGGAGCGGAGGTGCTTCACCGTGTCGCTCTCGGAGACGTCGGAGCCCTGGATGACCAGGCCCTTGTCCCGGAGGACCTCCGCCAGGGGGCACATGGAGACGCCCCCGATGCCCACCAGATGGGCCCGCTTGCCGGGGACGAAGAAGTCGCTGATGGGAATTTGATTGTGCATCATGGAAACCAGCTTCCTTTCCAGAAAAGGGAAATCAAAAAAGATTGTATCCTGATTGATATTTTATTATAATACATGGAAAACAGAATTGCAACGGGGGTCGTGGATATGGATATCCCGAAATATGTGCGGGAGGTTTTGCAGGCTTTGGAGGACAGCGGGCGGGAAGCCTGGTGCGTGGGCGGGTGCGTCCGGGACGCGCTGCTGGGACGGGTTCCGGGGGACTGGGATGTGACCACTTCCGCCCTGCCGGAGGAGACGCTGGCCGTTTTCGGGGACCGGGCGGTCCCTACCGGGATGAAGCACGGCACCGTCACCGTGCGGACGGAGGGGGGCGCGGTGGAGGTCACCACGTTCCGGGTCGACGGGGAGTACCACGACCATCGGAGGCCGGAGTCCGTGACCTTCACCAGCTCCCTGGAGGCCGACCTGGCCCGGCGGGATTTCACCGTCAACGCCATGGCGGTGGACCTCCGGGGGGATCTGCGGGACCCCTTCGGGGGGCGGGACGGCCTGGCGCGGCGGACCCTGCGCTGCGTGGGGGAGCCGGAGCGGCGGTTTCAGGAGGACGCGCTGCGGATTCTCCGGGGGGTGCGGTTCGCGGCGGCGCTGGGGTTCGAAGAGAGCCGGGAGACCCGGGAGGCCATGGACCGGAACGCCGGGCTGCTGCGGGATGTGGCGGCGGAGCGGATACAAGTGGAGCTGGTGAAGCTGCTGGCGGGGCCCTATGCACGGGAGGCGCTGGAGCGGCATCCGCTGGTCATCGGGAGCTTTTGGCCGGAGATTCTGCCTATGGTGGGGTTCGACCAGAGAAATGTCCACCACTGCTTCGACGTGTGGGCCCACAGCACGGCGGCGGTGGGGGCCGTGCCTCCGGCGGCGGAGCTGCGGTGCGCCGCGCTGCTTCATGATGTGGGCAAGCCCTCGGTGTTTACCGTGGATGAAAAGGGCGTGGGGCATTTCTATGGGCACGCCGCCGTCAGCCGGGCGCTGGCGGAGCGGATGCTGCGGCGGCTGAAATTCCCCGCCGCCTTCCGGGAGCGGGTTGTGCGGCTGGTGGACTGGCACGACCGGGACATCCCCCGGACCGATAAGGGGGTCCGGCGGGCCCTGCGGCTGCTGGGAGAGGAGGAGCTGCGGCTGCTGCTGGATTTGAAGCGGGCCGACAATCTGGCTCAGGCTCCCGCCTACCGGGGGCGGCAGGCGGAGATTCAGAAGGGGGAGGACATCCTGGACAGGCTGCTGGCGGAGGAGGCGTGTTTCTCCCTGAAGCAGCTGGCGGTCCGGGGCGGGGATTTGCTGGAGCTGGGGCTCTCCGGGCCCGCCGTGGGGCGGGCGCTGGAAGGGCTGCTGGGGCGGGTCGTCGACGGGGAGCTGGTCAATGAGAGAGAGGCCTTGCTGGAGTTTGTCCGGAAAGAGCGGACAGCGGACGGAGAGGGGGATACGGTATGAAGGGCTTTGCGCGGGAGGATTTGCTGTTTTCCCTCTGCGGGCTGAACTGCGGGCTGTGTCCCATGCAGCTGGGCGGGCACTGCCCCGGCTGCGGCGGCGGAGAGGGGAACCAATCCTGCCGGATTGCACGGTGCGGGCTGGAGCACGGGGGACCGGAATACTGCTTCCAGTGCGGGGAGTTTCCCTGCGGGAATTACGATGGGATTGATGAATACGATTCCTTCATCAGCCACCGGAACCGGCGGGCGGACATGGAAAAGGCCCGGAGCGCCGGGCCGGAGGCTTACCGCGCCGGGGTGCTGGAGCGGCGGGAGATTCTGCGGTTTTTATGGGAGCGGTGCAACGACGGGCGGCGGAAGACGCTGTTTTGCCTGGCGGCGAATCTGCTCTCTCTGGAGGCGCTTCGGGCCGTGCAGGCGGAGGCTGAGGATTTGGCGGAGCTGCCTTTGAAGGAGCGGGGGGAGCGGGTGGCCGCGCGGATTCGGGCGGCGGCGGAACGGGAGGGGGTTGTGCTGAAGCTGCGGAAGAAGGCGAAGAGAGGGGAACGAGGGTGCTCTCTTCAAGCTCCGGTCTTCCACTCTTAGGGAAATTCTTTGGCGCGGGGCGGGCCTCGATGGGGGAAAATTTTCCGGCCCTATGGGCCGCCACCTTTTTTGAAAGGGGGCAGGTTTTCGTGCGCGCTCCTGCTCGTATCTTTATGTGGGGAGCAGGGGTGGTTATTGATCTAGAAGGCACAGGAGAACGGATGGAGGAAAAGCCTCTTTCCCGGCGGTGTTGAACACGGCGGGGAAAGGGGCTTTGTTTGGATTTTTGTGTATGGAAAATCGTTTTTTCTGCGGCGGCGGGGCGGTCTAGAGGCGCTGGATGTGACAGCCGTAGGGGGTCAGGGGGCCGGCGGAGGTTTGGACGGCGTGGGGGGTGTGGTTCAGATAAATGCGAATCTTTGATTCGCCGCCGCGGGTCACCGTCTCTACGCCCTCCTGCATCAAAGCGGGGTCCGGTTCGATATGGGCGCTTTGCAGGATTTCGTCCGTTACGGTGTTCAAAGTTGCTTCGTCCAGGGCGCAGCCCAGGTAGTACACCGTCCCCCGGCCATGGCGGCGGCGGGTCACGGCGGCGCGGTCCTGGTAGAAGAAATCGCCGTAGCGGCACAGCACTTCCGCGTCCTGGACCGACAGCATGTCCCGGAAGATTCCGCCACGGCCCGTCCGGCCTGTGAAGGGGCCTTCGCCCAGGAGGGGGAACGCCTCCAGTTCCTGTAGGCTCTCCGTTTCCTCCACCGTTACGCCGGTCAGGTCCCGGAAGCCTGCCGGGGGCGTTTCATCCAGGGGCAGGTTGTTGTCCGCGTCCTTTACCGCCGTGCGGTAGGTCAGCACCAGCGTGCCGCCCCGCTCCACGAAGGCCCGGGCCTGGGTTTGGAAGTCCGGCTTCACCAGCAGCAGCTGAGGAGCCAGGACCACCCGGTAGCCCGTCAGGTCCGACGAGGCCGGGAGGACGTCCACCGAAAGGTTTCGGTCGTAGAAGGGTTTATAGAGCTTCTTCATCTCCCCGTGGCTGTCCAGGAGAACGCTCTGGCGCTGGATGCGGAACGCCGCCAGGGAGTCGTAATCATAGACCAGGGCGATCTCGCTGCGGATGGGGGCGGTCAGCTCCGCCTCGTATTGGCGGACGTCCGCGAAGAAGCTTTGGACTTCCTGGAACTTCCGGCCCCGGCGGTTGTCCGCGTCCAGAACGCCGTAGCAGAACTGCTCCGCGCCCTTGGCCGCGCCCCGGAAGCGGAAGTACAGCATGGCCTCGCAGCCGTGGGCCATGGCCTGGTAGGACCAGAGCTTGGCCTGGTTGGGCCGGGGGAGGAAGCCCGTCACATCGTGGCCCTGGGCCCCCATGATGGCCTCCGTAATCCAGAAGTTTTGGCGCTTCAGGCCCCGGATGTAGTCCAGTTCAAAGGCGATTTCATGGGGCGGGAGGGGGTCCTTCTGCCCGCCCCAGACGGGGTAGTTGTTATACGCCGCGATATCCAGGGGGCGGGCGGCGGCGGAGTAGTCCACGTGCTTGTCCAGCCCGCCGCCGGGGAAGTCGTGGATGACGACGGCGTTGGGGATGATCTCTTTCAGGAGCCGGACCTGGAAGGCCAGGAAGTCCTCGATGCTCTTGCTGCGGAAGCGCTCCCAGTCCAGGCGGAGGGCCGGGTTGTGGGTGGTGATGGTCTCCTCCGGCAGGGGGATCTCATCGAAATCGTTGTACTCCTGGGACCAGAAGGCGGTTCCATAGGTTTCGTTCAGGGCGTTGATATTCCCGTGGAACTTCTCTGACAAATACCGCCGGAAGGCCGTCCGGCACCGGGGACACCAGCACAGGTCGCTGCCCTCGTGGCCCAGCTCGTTGTCCGCCTGCCAGGCAATGACCTGGGGCTCGTCCTTGTAATGCGCCGCCATTTGGCGGATGATCTTTTCCGAATACTCGTACAGGACCGGGCTGTTGTAACAGCACACGTGCCGCCCGCCGTAGGCCCGTTTCCGGCCTCCCTCAAACTCGGAGAGGATATCCGGATGCTTTTTCGCCAGCCACGCCGGGATGGCCGCCGTGGGAGTACCTAAGATGATTTTCAGGTTTCGCTGCTTCGCCTTGGCAATGACCGTGTCGAAGAAGGAGAAGTCATAGGCCCCCTCCGTCCGCTCCATCAGGTGCCACGCAAATTCCGCAATGCGGATGACATTACAGCCCAGGTCCGCGATGGTATCCAGGTCCTCGTCCATCCGCTCCGGGGCCCACTGCTCGGGGTAGTAGTCCACGCCCAGCCACATATCCGTCAGCTCCTCTCCTCCAGTTGTTTGATGACCGTCCGAATGAAGAACCCGCCCAGCAGACAAGGGGCGGTGAAGCCCACCAGCAGCAGGTAGATGCCGCTGAGGGGAAATTCCAGCACCGCGAACACCAGCATCCCGTACACCGACAGCGCCGCCAGCACCGCCCGGAAGGGTCTCCCCGCCCCTAGGATCAGCGCCAGGCGCAGGCACTCCCGGACGCTCCGGCCCGTGGTCAGGAGACCGTAAAAATACGTGGAGGCCAGGAGGGTCAGGAGAAACACCGTGGAGCACAGCATGAAGGGCAGAAACAGCACCGGCTGGGCCATGGCCCGGCTCAGGTAGAACCACATGCCGCACAGGGACAGGGACAGGGGGACCGCCACGATCAGAAAGGCCGCCCAGCCCCGCTTCCAGCCGGATTTGAAGGCCGCTTTGTAGTGATACCCCAGGGTCACGGGCTGGTCCAGAATCATCATCCGCACCACCCGGTTCATGGCGTACAGCGCCGGGGGCAGCGTCACCAGCGGCAGGCTGGCCGCGAGAAACAGAAGGTTCAGCTTTACCAGCGTCACGCACTCCACGGAGAGGATTTCCGCGAGGCGGGACAGGCCGGTCTTCTCCGGCTCGTCCGGGTCCACGCCGGGGCCCGGCACGGCGTAGTCTTTTCGAAAAAACATACCCGATTCCTCCTGGACGGTTTTTGGAATATCACTATATCACACTCTCTTTCCCGGCGCAAGGGCGAGAATTGCGGCTGCATGATAATTTTTCCAGATTTTCCAAATACCGCCAGGGATGCCGGTTTTTTACCGAGGGAGTCGGGAATTTACCCTTGCCTTCTTGAAAAAGCCATGCTATTCTTGTGCCAAAATCACTGAGGAGGAGTTCCCTATGGCCAGTATCAGCTTTAAGCATGTTGAAAAGACTTACCCCGGCAACGTCACCGTCGTCCCCGATCTGAACCTGGAGATTCAGGATAAGGAGTTCGTCATCCTGGTCGGACCCTCCGGCTGCGGCAAGTCCACCACCCTGCGCATGATCGCCGGCCTGGAGGACATCTCCAGCGGCGAGCTGTACATCGGCGACCGGGTGGTCAACGACGTGGCCCCCAAGGACCGCGACATCGCCATGGTGTTCCAGAACTACGCGCTGTATCCCCACATGACCGTTTACAAGAACATCGCCTTCGGCCTCACCCTCCAGAAAATCCCCCAGGATGAGATCGACCGCCGCGTCCACGAGGCGGCCCGGGCCCTGGACCTGGAGCACCTCCTCAACCGCAAGCCCAAGGCCCTCTCCGGCGGCCAGCGCCAGCGCGTCGCCCTGGGCCGCGCCATGGTCCGCAACCCCGACGTCTTCCTGCTGGACGAACCCCTGTCCAACCTGGACGCCAAGCTCCGCACCGCCATGCGCGCCGAGATCAGCCGCCTGCACAAGCGCCTCCAGACCACCTTCGTCTACGTCACCCACGACCAGACCGAGGCCATGACCATGGGCGACCGCATCGTCGTCATGAAGAGCGGCATCATCCAGCAGAACGACACGCCCCAGAACCTCTACGACTATCCCTGCAACCTCTTCGTGGCGGGCTTCATCGGCTCCCCCCAGATGAACTTCCTGGACGCCGTCATCGCCGAGGAGGGAGGCAAGTTCGTCGCCAAGACCTGCGGCGCGTCCATCTCCCTGCCGGAGCGCATGGACAAGAAGGCCCTGGGCGCTTACGTGGGCAAGACCGTCGTTCTGGGCATCCGGCCCGAGGACGTGGACCCCGTCGCCGACGGCGGCGACCTCGCCGCTACCATTGAGATCGCCGAGCTGATGGGCGCGGAGACCCACCTGCACCTGGACTGCCAGGGCAGCAAGCTGGTGGTCCGCACGCCCTCCACCTACCACGGCAAGGTCGGCGACGCCGCCAAGCTGGCGCTTAATAAGGAAAAAATCCACCTCTTCGACAAGGAGACCGAGCAGGCCATCGCGCACTGAGACGGCAGAGTGGGGAGCGGTGGAAATCTGAGATTTTCCGTCCGCTCCCCTTTTTCGCGCTTTCCCGGCTCCTTGAGAATCGTATGAGCACGGAGGTTTCGTATGTCCCTTCGTCCAAATGAAAAACGTGACATCCGGCCAACAGCCCCTGACGGCGCCGTCCAGGGGCTGCTGGTCCTGCCCTTTGTTCAAATCCTCCCCCTCTCCGCCGGGGACCGGCTCACCGGCTTCGGCCAGACCGGGGACTATATCCTCGCCGCCAACGTCCAGGGCAACCTGACCCTTTCCGCCTACGACCACTACAACCTGCTGGACCCCGGACAGGCGTGCATGCTGGAGAGTCCGGGGAACTACACGCTGCAAGCCGTGTCCGACGGGCTGTATTTCCTCATGCGGCTCCAGGGGGATTTGATTCCCCGGCTGCTGGACGGGCTCCTGGGGAAGGGCGGCGCGTTCTTCCCCGCCGGGGCGGCGGCGGTCCGGGAGGCCGCCATGGCCCTGGCCGTGCTGGACGACGAGCAGAAGGAGGTCTCCGGCAGCGACGCGTCCGCTTTGGCCTACTCCATGCTGATGAAGCTCCGGGTCCAGCCCGCCTATTACCGGCCCGACGCCGGGTCCCCCCTGGTGGAGGCGGCGGTGGCCATCATTCAGGAGGAATTCGCCTTCCTGGAGGGGCTGGAGGACCTGGCCGAGCGGCTGGAGGTCTCCGCCGCCCATCTGGGACGGGTCTTTACGAAAAAAACCGGCGTCTCGCCGGGGAAATACATCACCCGCGTCCGCATCGAGTTCGCAAAGCTTTTGCTGCGGGACCCGGACACCACCATCGGCTACGTGGCCGAAGCCTCCGGCTTCGCCAACGCGAATTACTTCGCCAAGGTCTTCCGCCGGGAGACCGGGCTCTCCCCCTCCGAATTTCTGGAGTCCGCTCCCCGCCGGCCGGTAGGGAATATCCCGCATTATGGCATATAATGCCAAAAATTGACAAGAGGGTTTCTGCACTTCTTTCTGGCAATCTTTGGAAATAGCTTCTGGAATTGCCGCTTTGTACAAATTATATCTCCTATATCTAGTAGAATCTAATGAATTTTTTAAAAAATATACCCAAATGCTAACCGATTAGCGCTTAAAGCGTCGTTTCTAGCATTTGGGTATATTCCTTAAAATCCCGTCCATTTACAGATGGGGCTGGAAGGTATTATCATTTTGGGTAGTGTACACGAACCGCGCGAAATTTTCTAGCAGAGGAGTGGAGTTATGAAAAGAATCCCCCGCGTCACTGCCATCGCTCTGGCCCTCACGCTGCTGCTCAGCCTGTGCGGCTGCGGCGCCGCCGATGGCAAAACCCATCTGACGTTCCAGATCTGGGACGTCTACCAGCGGGACAGCATGGTGGCCATCTGCGACGCCTACACGGCCCAGAACCCCGATGTTGTCATTGACGTGCAGGTCACCAGCTGGAACGAGTACTGGACCAAGCTGGAGGCCGCCGCCGAATCCAACACCATGCCGGACATCTTCTGGATGCACACGAACCAGATTTTGTACTACACGGAGTTCGGCATCCTGGCGGACGTCACCAACCTCTACGACGACGTGGACCCCAATTACTATGAGGCGCATTTCTCCGAAATCTCCCGGGGCAACGCCCAGGGCATCGACGGACGGATGTACGGCGTGCCCAAGGACAAGGACAACATCGTCCTGGCCTATAACAAGGAGATGTTCGACGCCGCAGGCGTTTCCTACCCCGACGAGAACTGGACCTGGGACGACATGGTGGCGGCTTCCGAGAAAATTCACCAGGCCACCGGCAAGTACGGCTTCATGGCCTACAACGACGACCAGATGGGCTATTGGAACTTCGTCTATCAGGCCGGCGGCTGCATCCTCACCGAGGACAAGACCCAGGGCGGCTTCGACCAGGAGGGCACCCGGAAGGCCATGAAGTTCTACATCGACCTCCAGAAGACCGACTGGTGCCCGGACCAGACCTACTTCGCCGAGACGGTTCCCCAGACCGCGTTCTTCTCCGAGATGGGCGCCATGTTCCTGGAGGGCAACTGGAACCTGTGGAACGACGTGACCAGCTTCCCCGACATGCAGGGCAAGTGGGACATCGCCCGGCTGCCCAAGTGCCCGGACCCCGTCTCCGGCGACGGACGGGCCACCATCTCCAACGGCCTGTGCTACTCCACCGCCGCTAGGGGCAAGAACCTGGAGGCCACTCTGGACGTGCTGAAGTTCTTCGGCACCGAGGAGGCCCAGAACATCGCCAGCAGCTACGGCGCGGCCATCTCCGCCTATGACGGCACCGAGCAGGCTTATTTCGACGCCTTCTCCAACGCGGGCTACGACCTGGACCTGGAAGTCCTCAACGAACAGTTTGATTACGGCATCCAGAGCGTCAACAACCCCGCCCGTCCCAAGTGGAAGGCCCCCCTGCTGGATGAGCTGAACAAAATCTAT
>CAQVQZ010000064.1 GCA_948902155.1 uncultured Oscillibacter sp. | reverse complement strand
TCACCCCACAACATTTTACCACATATGCTTTTATTTTGGGATAGGCTCTTAATATCATTTTTATATTTTGCCGAAATTTCCATATCCTTTCTATGGATTTCGACAAAAAGCAGGAATAGGACGTGCTATCATCCAATTGAGCGTTCCGCCTGCGGGCGCGGAGGCCGGGAATCCTTGGAAACCCGGCGCATGGACGACAAAAGAGGGGGAACGATATGGAAATCCAGGTGAAAAGCGTGGACCGGAACCTGCTGCTGGAGCTCAGCGGAGAGCTGGACCACCACGGGGCGCGGAGCGCCCTTAGGGAGCTGGAGGAGGCCATGGACGCGGCGCTGCCCAGAAAACTGGTGCTGGACCTGGGGGGAATCACCTTCATGGACAGCTCCGGCATCGCGCTGATTCTCCGGGCGCAGCAGAAAATGCGGCTGCTGGACGGCAGCCTGCTGGTGCGCGCCGTGCCGCCCCAGGCCCGGCGGGTGCTGGACGCCGCCGGGGTCAGCCGGCTGGTCGCGATCAAATAAGGAGGTTTACATAATGAGGACCAAGGCAGTCAACGAGGTCACGCTGGAATTTCCCAGCCAGAGCCGGAACGAGAGCTTCGCCCGCGCGGCGGCGGCCTGCTTCGCCGCCCAGATGGACCCCACCCTCAACGAGCTGGAGGACATCAAGACCGCCGTCAGCGAGGCGGTGACCAACGCCATCGTACACGGCTACCCGGACGCCATCGGCGATGTGGCGCTGAAAATGCGGGTCCTGCCGGGAAACGTGCTGGAGCTGACGGTGAAGGACCACGGCCGGGGCATTCCCGACGTGGAGAAGGCCCGCCAGCCCATGTTCACCACCGGCGGGGAGGAGCGCAGCGGAATGGGGTTTACGATTATGGAGAGCTTCATGGACCGGGTGACGGTGCGGTCTGCCGTGAACCGGGGGACCACCGTGGTGATGAAGAAGAAGCTGGCCCCCCGCGTGAAGAAATGAGCGCCGCGCTGGAGCTGCTCCGGGCGGCGCAGCAGGGGGACCGGGACGCCTGCGAGCAGGCGGTGATCGAAAACAACGGCCTGATTTGGAGCGTGGTCCGGCGATACTATGGCCGGGGCGTGGAGCCGGACGACCTGTATCAGCTGGGCTGCCTGGGGTTTTTGAAGGCGGTGCAGGGCTTTGATTTTGAGTACGGCACCTGCTTTTCCACCTATGCCGTGCCAAAAATCGCCGGGGAAATCCGCCGCTTTCTCCGGGACGACGGGGCGGTGAAGGTGGGGCGGAGCATCCGGGAACAGGCCCAGACGCTGTACACGGCCCGGGAGCGGCTCCGGCACCAGCTGGGCCGGGAACCGGCCCTCTCCGAGCTGTCGGAGGCTACCGGGCTGACGCCGGAGGAGATCGCCCGAACGGACCTGGCCACGGATACGCCGGAGTCCCTACAGCAGGAGACAGCGGACGGCCTGACGTTGGAGGGGTCCCTGGGCACCGAGGCTCCGGAAGAAGGGCTGGTGGAACGGATCGCGCTGCGGGAGGCCATCGACGGACTGCCGGAAAAGGAGCGGATGACGATTCTGCTCCGCTATTTCAAGGGGCTGACCCAGGAGCAGACGGCCCGGGTCGTCGGGGTGTCCCAGGTGCAGATTTCCCGGCTGGAGCGCCGGGGGCTGAAGCGGCTGCGGGAGAGCTTTGACGCGTGAGCCCTCTTTTTCCAGGAGGACTGTAGGGGCGCTTGATTTTGCGAAGGAAAACCTTAGTGAAGTACGAAGAGCGTTTACTCGCTCTGAGAGTCTGGCAGGAGTCCGGGCTGAAGCGGTGACGGCGGAGAATCCTGGGGGAGAAACCAGGAGGGGTCCTGGAATTCGGTCATGGTGGACCAGTAGCGCTTGGGCATATGGGTCATCCGGAGGCGGGGGTTTTCCCGCTCCTTGATAGCGATGGTGTCGTAAAAGCGCTTCCACAGGAGGCGGTAGCGGGCTTCCGCTTGGTCGGGAGGGGCCATTTGGAAGCTTGCCAGGGGGCGGATGGTCCACTGGCCAGGGACGTGGAACAGGGCCTCCCGGTGGGTGCGGTCATAGAGGAAGAAGCGCTCGTTGTGGAACCGGGCGCGGAAGTGTCCGGCCAGGACGGGGAGGACCCGGTTTTTCGGCTCGATCTCCCCGCCCAGCACGCCGCCCAGGTCGGAGAAGCGGACGAAGCCTTTCAGCAGGTGGACCTCGCCGTTCAGGTGCTGGACGGCCTTGAGGACAGGGTAGAGGGTCTTGTCGGAGCGGTTTCGCAGGAAGCCGGGGCCTTCCCGCAGCAGCTTGGCGGTGAGGCGGTAGAGGTGGAGCTCCTTGTCCGGCAGGCAGGTCAGAAAGCCCCGGCGCAGCAGCACGGCGGCCTCCGGGGAAAGGGCGGTGACCTTCCGCAGCACCCGGTCCGCGTGGCCGGGGTCTGTCCGGACGGTCCAGGAATCGAATAGCGTCAGCGCGTCCTCGCCGGAGCAGAAGCCGGCGGGGATTTCTTTGTGGGCATAGCTGTCGAAGACGCAGGAGAGGAAGCCTTCGAAGCTGCCGTCGTAGCAGTATATTACTTCCATGTCGGTGGGAAAAAATCATCTTTTGGGAAGGGACGCGGTGTAGGCTCCTAATTTGTGGAATTGATACCAGTCCTGAATGTCCTGCTCCGGAGCGGCCTCCAGGGCCAGGAGCGTTTCCCTGGCAAACTCCAGCGACGCCGTTCCGTTAGCGGTGACCAGCCTTCCGTCTCGGACGGCCTGGCGGGGGAGGAAAAGATGTTCGCCGGTATAGCGGTCCCCGGCCCATTGCTTCAAATCGGACAGGTCGTTGCAGGTGTGGCGGACGCGGTTCAGAAGCCCAAGGGTCCCCAGAAAGGCGGCGGCGTCACAGATGGCGGCTACGGTGCCGCCACGGTTCAGGACTTGACGGATCAGGGGTTCCGCTTGTCCGGCCTCGCCGCTTCGCCAGGACCGTCCGCCAATGAGAATCAGTCCTTGGGCTTCTGCCGGAGCGCTGTCCAGATCGCCGTCCGGCAGCAAGGTGAAGCCGCCCATGGAGCGGATGGGGCTTTTGCGCAGGGAGAGAACCCGTGTTTCGTGGCCGAAAGCGGTCAGGGCAGAGGCCAGATAGGCGGCTTCCCATCCGGCGTATTGGTCCAGGAGCAGGAAACAGACGGTCATAGAAATTGGACTCCTTTCGTCATGCGGTCCCGGCCTGGTCGAAGAGGGACAGCTGCACCATTTCCGGCTGAGGCAGGCGCTCCGCAGCGATCAGTCCCCGGAGCAGACTGTCCGGCGTGAAGCGCAGGCCCTCCGCCATTTTGCCGGAGGCCGTCAGGAAATACTGGGCCCGCTTCATGACCACGCCCAGCTTTTTCAGGTCGTCCACGTGGAGGGGGCCCACCCGCCGGGCGGACAGGATGCGCCGGGCGGAGGTGACGCCTACGCCGGGGATGCGCAGCAGCGTTTCGTAGGCGGCGGTGTTGACCTCCACCGGGAAAAAGTCCAGGTGGGCCAGGGCCCAGCTGCACTTCGGGTCCACCCGGGTGTCGAAATCCTGGTTTTCCTCGTCCAGCAGCTCCTCCGCCCGGAAGCCGTAGAACCGCAGCAGCCAGTCCGCCTGGTAGAGGCGGTGCTCCCGCAGCAGCGGCGGCTTTACGCCCATGGGGGGAAGCAGGGCGTGCTCCACCACGGGGACATAAGCGGAATAGAACACCCGTTTCAGACCATAGCGGTCATACAGTCCCTGGGTCAGCCGGAGAATGTGGAAATCCGTATCCTGCGTCGCGCCCACAATGAGCTGGGTGCTCTGCCCGGCGGGGGCGAAACGGGGGGCGTGGCGGTATTTCACCAGCTCCTCCCGGCTTTGGTGGTTCCGGGTCTGAATCTGCCGCATGGGGGCCAGGATGGCCCCCTTTGTCTTGTCCGGGGCCAGGGATTTCAGCCCCGCCTCCGAGGGGAGCTCAATATTCACGCTGAGCCGGTCCGCCAGGAAGCCCAGCCGTTCCACCAGCTCCGGCGCGGCGCCGGGGATGGCCTTGGCGTGGATGTAGCCGTTGAAGCGGTATCGCTCCCGCAGGAGGGCCAGGCAGCGGATCATCAGCTCCATGGTGTAGTCCGGGCTGCGGAAGACGCCGGAGGAGAGGAACAGCCCCTCGATGTAGTTCCGGCGGTAGAAATTGATGGTCAGGTCCGCCAGCTCCTCCGGGGTGAAGGCCGTCCGCCGGACGTCGTTGCTCCGGCGGTTGACGCAGTATTTGCAGTCGTAAACGCAGCGGTTGGTGAAGAGCACCTTCAGCAGCGTGACGCAGCGCCCGTCGGCGGAAAAGGTGTGGCAGCAGCCCGCCGTGGAGGTGGAGGTGTTGCCGATATAGCCCTTTTTGGCCGTGCGGGCGCCGCCGCTGGAGGTGCAGGCGGCGTCATACTTGGCGGCGTCGGTGAGGATGGTCAGCTTTTCCAGGACGTCCATGGCTTTTTGCGCAGAGCGGCCCACAGCAGCATGGTCCGGGCCTCCGGGGGGGTCTTCCGGCAGGGAACCGGGCGGGAGGGATGCTCGATGAGGTCGATCAGACGGAAGAGCTGGGCGATGAGATACGCCACGCCCAGAATGGTGAAGAAGAGAGTCCAGCCGGTCATAGAAGCCTCCTTGCCGCCCGGCGCGGGAGCCGGGACGTAATCGAAATTTTGTTCGACTATGATTGTATATCGAACAAAAGTTCTTGTCAAGGGGTTTTCCAAATTTTTTTCGGAAGGCGGGCTTTTGACGCCGGACGGTTTCGGTTGCTTATTTTTGGAAGCTGTGGTATGATGTCCGTGACCGGAAACCGAAAAAACGACAGGATTGGAGAACGCTATGAATGAACAGATGAAGGCCATCGCGGCGAAGTACAAGGACGAGATCGTCCGGACCGCCTCCGAGCTGATTCAGATCAACTCCCAGTCCCTCCACGAGGGGGAGGTGGCCGGGTACATCCGAAAGAAAATGGAGGACTTGGGTTACGACGAGGTGGTCGTGGACCGCTACGGCAGCATTTTCGGCACGGTGAAGGGCTCCGGCGGCGGCTGCTCCGTCACGCTGAACTGCCATATGGATGTGGTGGACGCCGGGGACGAGTCCCGCTGGAAGCACCCGCCTTACGGCGGCGTCATCGAGGACGGCCGGGTCTGGGGCCGGGGGGCCTCGGACACCAAGGGGACCATGGCGATTCAGTTATACACGCCCATCCTGCTGCGGGAGGCGGGGCTGCTGCCCAAGGGGGACGTGGTGACCTCCTGCGTCATCGCGGAGGAGATTGCGGGCTTCGGCACCATGGCCCAGACGCGGGAGAACCGGATGCTGACGGATTACGCCATCATCGGCGAGGCCACGGAAAACAACATCTCCATCGGCAGCCGGGGCCGCTGCTGCGCCTATATCACCATCAGCGGGAAGTCCTGCCACGCCTCCAGGCCGGACCTGGGGAGCAATCCCTTCGACTATCTGAAGCTTCTCCTGCCGGAGCTGGACAAGGTGGAGATGGGCAGCGACGAGCTGTTCGGCAAGTCCTCCATGTGCGCGACGAAGATTGAGTCCTCGGAGAAGGGGACCAACGTGATTCCCAACGAAGTGGTGCTGTATCTGGACTACCGCCAGACCGGGGACGACACGGAGGAGAACGTCCGGGCCAAGCTCCAGGCGGCGCTGGACCGCTGTGGGGAGGTCCCTGGCGTGACAGCCAAGGTGGACATCCTGTATTTCCCCCTGACCACCTACACCGGCGTGGAGGACCGGGGGTATCAGGGCGAGTATCCATTCAGCGCCCGGGCGGACGACCCCCATGTGGTCCAGGCCAAGGCGGCCATCGAGGCGGCGGTGGGGCATCCCATCCAGCTCAAGGCGTGGGACCTGGCTACCGACACGGGGCACCTCACCGCCAAGGGCGTGAAGTGCCTGGGTTATTCTCCGGCGGAGGAGCGGCTGTGCCATACCGTGGAGGACAGCATCTCCATCGAGATGATGGAGGAGGGTATTGTAGGCTATCTGGCGGTCACCGCCGCACTGGCGAATAATCCGAAGTAACGGAAGGGGAATATCGCGTAAAAGCGGATTGGGTGAGATTCCGGGGCGTTGGGCACAGAAAAGCGCCTCTTGACAATGCGAATCAAGGTCTGAACAGGAGAGCGCGGAGCGCAGGAAAAAGTTTCGCCAGCCTTTTCAAAGGCTGCGGGGTTCCAAGGGGCGGAGCCCATTGGGCGCGCCCGCAGGCGCGAAATTCCCCTGCCGCGACTTAAAAAACTCTCGTAAGATATTGTGTAAGTCTCGGCCCAGCGCCTTTGCCGCGAAGCAGGCAAACAGCCTGTCCTACTCTTGATTCGCATTTGAAAAGGAAGGTTTTGGCTTGGTATACCCTCAACGATTTCAGAGTTTCCGAGAGACCCTGGTTTGGCGCACTCCAACGGCCTCAACACTTTCCGGGTAAAATCCACTCCCAAGGTTCCCAAAGCCACCAAGCCCGCCGGTTATGCCGGCGGGCTTGATTCATCGTATTCTCAATCCAATCAGCGCCTACTTGACCGCTTCCTCCCGGATGCGCTCCAGCGCCTTCTCCACCACCGGCAGCTTGATCAGCACCACCGTGACGGCGGCTTCCGCCAGCAGGTAGCTGTAGTTATAGATGATGGGATACAGGTTCCGCAGCGCCTGGGGGAAATTCTCCGGCATGTAGTCCATCCAGTAGAGATAGCCCCCCAGGGAGTGGAAGGCCCCCCGGGCCAGCACTGCTACAAGATACCCCAGCAGCAGCCCGTTCTTTCCCTTCCGGAACAGCCCCGACAGCCCCAGGGCCGCAAAGGCCAGCACATAGTCGCAGCAGACTTGGAACAGCGAGAGAAAATAAGGTTCCTGCAAGAACTGCAAAACGCCGTAGGCAAAGCCCACCAGCATCCCGGTCTTCACGCCGTACCAATGGCCCACCAGCACGATAAACAGCATGCTCAGCAGCGTCACCGAGCCGCCGTAGGGCAGCTTGACCACCCGGATAAAGCTGGTCACATAGGCCAGGGCCACCGCCATGGCGCAGTAGGCCAGCTGCCGGACCTCTGCCCCCCGCTTCCGGTCGCCCCGCTCCGCCAGGGCCAGCCCCGCCAGCAGACACACCGCCAGAACCCCGATGCTCAGGGCATACCCGGCGATGGTCAGGCCGCCCTCCCCATTGATGAACAGGCCGGTCACTCGCTCCAAGAACAGACTCATTGCATACTCCTCCTTTTGATTCGATCATGAGTCCGGTTCGCTCTGGCGATGAACGATGAAAAACGCCCTCCCGGCCAGCCGGAAGGACGTTTGCTCCACGAGAAACACCGCGTCAGCTCCCTTCGTTGGCATTATCCAAATCAGGTTCATGGGTCGAAGCCTATGCTTCCTCTCAGCCCGCTTGCGCAAGCTCCCCAGCTCACAATCTATTCAGTTGATAGTAGAATTATATCACTGCTCCGGCAGTATTGCAAGACTTTTTTCCGGGACAGATATTTCCTCCCCCCAAGGGAAAGGTGGACTTTCCGGGAAATTCGTGCTATGATGCTGTCATTGAAAAAGCCCGGAAGGGGGATTCCTATGAGGATCGGAAACGTCGAAATTCACTCAAAGCTGGCCCTGGCTCCCATGGCCGGCGTCACGGACGCCGCCTTCCGCCGGCTCTGCGCCGAATTGGGCGCGGGGTACACCTGCACGGAGCTGATCTCCTCCAAGGCGCTGTGCTACCACGATAAAAAGACCTTTTCGCTGCTGCGGCAGTTTCCCGGAGAGCACCCCGCCGCCGTGCAGATTTTCGGGAGCGACCCGGTCTGCATGGCCGAGGCCGCCCAGATCGCCATCGAGCACACGGGGGCGGATATCCTGGACATCAACATGGGCTGTCCCATGGGGAAGATCGTCAACAACGGCGACGGCGCGGCCTTGATGAAGGACCCGGAGAAGGCCGGGCGCATCGTGGAGGCGGTGGTCAAGGCCCTGCCCGGCGTGCCCGTCACCGCCAAGTTCCGCCGGGGGTGGGACTTGGGGAGCTGCAACTGCGTGGAGTTCGCCCAGGTGCTGGAGCAAGCCGGGGCCTCCGCCGTGGCGGTCCACGGCCGGACCCGGGCCCAGGTCTACGGCGGGCAGGCGGACTGGAACTGCATCCGGGCCGTCAAGGAGGCAGTGTCCATCCCGGTTATGGCCAACGGCGACATCTGGAAGCCGGAGGACGCGGCCCGCATCCTCCAGCACACCAAGGCGGACATGGCCATGATCGGACGGGGCTGCTTCGGGAACCCCTGGCTGTTTCAGCAGGCGGCGGCGGTGCTGGCGGGGGAGCCGGTCCCGGACCTGCCGCCCCTGGCGGAGCGCTGCGGCCTGGCCGTGCGGCAGTTCGAGCTGGCGGCGGAATATAAAGGAGAGCGGACGGCGGTTCTGGAGGCCCGGCGGCACTACTGCTGGTATCTCAAGGGCGTGCCCTATGCCAATTATTATAAAGAGCAGATCGTCCGGATGAATACGCTGGAGGACGTCTATCAGGTGACCCGCGGCATCAAGCGGGACCTCCGGGACGGAGGGAGGAACGGCCATGAATGACCCGCGGGAAGCGCGTTGGATCGCCGCCGCCCAGGCGGGGGACCAGGACGCGTTCGCGGAGCTGGTCCAGCTCTATGAAAAACGGGTCCTGGCCCTGACCCAGCGGATGTGCCGGAATCCGGAGGACGCGGCGGAGGCGGCCCAGGAGGCGTTTTTCTCGGCGTGGCAGGGTTTGAAGAGCTTTCGGGGAGAGAGCAGTTTTTCCACCTGGCTTTACCGGCTGGCGTCCAACGCCTGCGTGGACCTGCTCCGCCGGGAAGGGCGGCGGCAGGCCGCTGTCTCCCTGGACGACGAGGAGTTGAATTTAGATATCCCGGCCTCTCTGCCTTCGCCCCAGGAGGAGGCGGAGCGCCGGGAGCTGCGGGAACAGGTGGAGGCGGGCCTTCGGGCCCTGCCGCCGGAGTACCGGGCGGTGCTGGTGCTGCGGGAGATGCACCAGCTCCGGTATGAGGAGATCGCCCAGTCCCTGGGGCTGGACGTGGGGACGGTGAAGTCCCGCATCAGCCGGGGACGGAAGCGGCTGCGAAAATTTTTGCTGGGACATGGGAACTTTTCGCCGCCGCCTCCGTCTAAAGAGACAGGAAGGGAGGGCCGTTTATGAAATATTGCGAGGAATACGCGGCTCTGCTGGACCTGTTCGTGGACGGCGAGCTGCCGCCGGAGGATATGGCGCGGGTGCGGGAGCATCTGGCGGATTGCCCCGGCTGTCAGGCTTATGTAGACGATGCGCTGGCGCTCCGGGCCGGGTTTCCGGAGGTGGAAGCGACCGCCGTGCCGGAGGGATTTGCCGGGGGCGTGATGGAGCGGATTCAAAAAGCGGAGATGGAACGCTGGCGGCAGAAGAAACGGCGCTCCGTCCGGCGCTGGGCGGAGACGCTGGGGGCGCTGGCGGCTTGCTGCGCCCTGGTGATTCTGCTGCAAAGCAGTACGGATCTCTTGGGAGGAATAAAAAAGAGCGCGGCCCAGGACGCCGCCGGCGGCGAAGCCGGGACGGATTGTCAATATGATGCGGTTACGGAGGACGCGCCCGCGGCGGTTTCCGTTAAAAGGGAGCTGGACCTTTCTCAGAAGGCGAGGAGTGTGGAAACCGCCTCTGCCGCTGCGGAGGACGCGGCCACGAATGACAGCGCGGAAGTGGGGAGTAATGAGGGCATCGTTCCGTATGCCAGCCCGGCGGCTCCGGAATGCGCGCTGGACGCCGGGACCCCGGAAGAGAAGAATAAGATGGAACCCGCGCTGTATCTGACTGCCGATGAGGCAGGGGAGCTGCTGGACGGATTTGCCGCAGCCTGGGACAGCGGGGAAGAGCGGGGCTATGAGCTGACCGCCGAAGAGTTCCGGGCGCTGCTGGAGTCCCTGGGCCGGGGAGAGGAATTTTCCGGGGAGGACGGCGGCGCGGTGCTGGTCGTCGTCAAGGGACCTTTTGCGTAGAGGATACTATATATTATAGTCGGCAGGCCGCTCTTATGGGGAGAGCGGCCTGTTGGTTTAAGCTGGGTTTGGTGGAAATAACTAACGGCACTGGTGTGCTTTGGTGGTTTTGCAGTGATTTTGTAAAAAGAGATAAAAAAAGGGAAAAAGGAGTTGACAAACCCGGATAGTCGTGGTAATCTAACAAAGCTGTCTGACACGGCGGCGGGATTCGAAAGAGAACGGCAAACGGATTTGAAAAAGATTCGAAAAAAGTTCTTGACAAAGG
>CAQVQZ010000063.1 GCA_948902155.1 uncultured Oscillibacter sp. | reverse complement strand
AAGATTCCCGTCTGCGTCCGCTACGAGCTGGGGAGCCAGCAGACGGACCGCTTCCCCTTCCCCGCCCTGCTCCCCGAGGCCAAGCCGGTGGTGGAGTACCTGCCCGGCTGGAAGTGCGACATCTCCGGCGTACGGACCTGGGAGGACCTGCCGGAAGCCGCCCGGAAGTACGTGGAGTACGTCGAGCGGGAGATCGGGTGCCGCATCGGCTACGTCTCCGTGGGCCCCGAGCGGGAAGCCATCATCCTCCGCTGAGGGAGGCCCGCCATGCTCTTCACGGCCACCGGCTTTTACGCCGTCTGCGGGATATTATCCATGGTGGGCGCGGTCGCCGGGCCGTTCCTGCTCTACAATTTGATTGCGAAGGCGGCGGAGCACCGGCCCGCTGCGGCGGAGTGCGGGGCGCTGGCCGTGTTCGGGCTGGCCTTCTGCCTCTGGCTGCTGACCGTCTTCGGGAGCCTGCCCGCGGCGTGAGCCGCCCGTCAGGGCAAAACACAGGAGGTACGTCTTATGGGACTGTTTGGTTTTGGAAAAAAGAAGCCTGAAAAGAGGGCCCCCAGCCAGGAGGAAACCGCCCGGCGCTGGCAGGAGGCATACCGGGCCAATCCCAAAGTCTATCAAAAGGATAACGCCCTTATGGGCAGCTGCGCGCTGACAGAGGGCGCAGACACCCTGCTCCCCCTCCATCCCGAAGCCCAATGGGCGGCAGGCGGACGGCCCATTCCCAATTGGACCCTCGGCCTTGTCAGCATGACGGAGGAGCGCGTCCTGGGATATGTTCCATACCAGGCCGCCATGGAGCGGCTGGCCCCCTTCTCCCTGGCCGCGTCGGAGGGCTGGGTCCTCATCCGCGCCATGACGCACGACGAGCTGGCCAAGCTGTCCGCAGACCTTCCCCAAACGCTGATTTGAAAGGAAGCGTGCCTATGAAAGACCGCTACGAATCCCCCCTCTCCTCCCGCTACGCCTCGGAGTTCATGCTGACCCTCTTCTCCGCCGACGCCCGCATCCAGACCTGGCGGCGGCTGTGGGTGGCCCTGGCCAGGGCGGAGCACAACCTGGGGCTTCCCGTCACTGCGGAGCAGGTGGCGGAGCTGGAGGCGCACATCACCGACATCGACTACGACTGCGCCGCCCGGCGGGAGAAAGAGGTCCGCCATGACGTGATGGCCCACGTCTACGCCTACGGCAAGGCCGCGCCCTCCGCCGCCGGCATCATCCACCTGGGGGCCACCAGCTGCTATGTCACCGACAACGCCGACCTCATCCTCTACCGGGAGGGGCTGCGGTATCTCCGGACGGAGCTTCTCGGCCTGCTGGGAAACCTCGCGAAGTTCGCCAGGCAGTACGAGGACACCCCCACCCTGGGCTACACCCACTATCAGCCCGCCCAGCTGGTCACCGTGGGCAAGCGGGCCACTCTCTGGATGCAGGATTTCCTCGCCGATCTGGAAGAGCTGGATTTCGTGCTGGAGAATCTGAAATTCCTGGGCTGCCGGGGCACCACCGGCACCGAGGCAAGCTTCCTGGACCTCTTCGAGGGGGACGGGGCCAAGATCGACGAGATGAACCGCCAGATTGCCGCGGAGTTCGGGTTTGAGAAGAGCTTCGCCGTCTGCGGCCAGACCTACCCCCGGAAGGTAGACAGCCGCATCCTCAACTGCCTCAGCGCCATTGCCCAGAGCGCCTATCGGATGGCCAACGACATCCGCCTGCTCCAGCACGACCGGCAGGTGGAGGAGCCCTTTGAGAAGAACCAGATCGGCTCCTCGGCCATGGCCTACAAGCGCAACCCCATGCGCTGCGAGCGCATCTGCTCCCTGTCCCGCTATCTGATGGCGGACGCCATGAACGCGCCCATGACGGCCTCCGTCCAGTGGCTGGAGCGGACCCTGGACGACTCCGCCAACCGCCGCATCTCCATGCCGGAGGGCTTCCTCTGCGCCGACGCCATCCTGCGCCTGGCCCGGAACGTCACCGACGGCCTCCACGTCAACGAGAAGGTAGTGGACCGGACCTGCCGGGAGTATCTGCCCTTCATCGCCACGGAGAATCTGATGATGGAGGGGGTCAAGCGGGGCGGGAACCGGCAGGAGCTCCATGAGATCATCCGCACCTGCTCCATGGCGGCCACGGCGAAGATGAAGGAAGGGGAGCCCTGCGACCTGCTTCACCGCCTGGCGGCGGAGCCCGCCTTTGCCATGACGGAGGCGGAGATGGAAGCGGTGTTGGACCCGAAGCTGTACACCGGCCGCTGCGCGGTCCAGGTGGAGGCGTTTTTGGAGGGCGTCGCCCCCCTGCTGGCGGAGGCCGGTGGGGACGAAACGCCGGAGATCAACGTCTGATACTTTTTCTCGAGAGAAAAAGTATCCAAAAAGAGCTTTCGCTCGCTCTGGCTGTCTGGTGTTCAACCTAGCCGAAGCGACGGCAACGAAGCAACTTGCTTGAAGAAGCTAAGGGACCCGGTTGTGAAACCGGGTCCCTTTTTTATGGGATGTCCTCGATATCGTACAGGGAATCCAGAACCAGCCAGGTTTGGGAGAAGGGGCGCATGAGGTTCCAGAACCCCGCTCCCCGGAAGCCGTATCCGGCGATGAGACGCAGCTTGGCCTCCATGCTCCGCGCGTCCTCGAACCAGACCTCGTGGGTGGTCCCGCCGGCGTCGGTGTAGTGGAAGAAGGGGGACTGGGCCGTCTCGTCGTATTCGATGGCGGCGCCGTACTCGACCGCCAGCTCGATGGCCCGCTGGTTGGAGATGGACTGGGCGCGGGTCTCCCCCTGGACGAAGGGCAGGGGCCAGTCGTAGCCGTAGTTGGGGACGCCCAGGAAGATTTTTTCGGAGGGCATTTCCGTGACAGCGTAGTCCAGCACCGCCCGGACGTTGGGGATGGGGGCCACCGCCATGGGCGGGCCGTAGGTGTAGCCCCATTCGTATGTCATCAGCAGCACCCCATCCACCGCCCCCGCCACGGCGGCGTAATCATGCCCCTCATACAGCAGCCCCCGCTGCCGGGTGTTGGTCTTCGGCGCCAGCGCCGCCCAGAGGAACCGCTCCTGGGGCTCCAGCAGCTGCCGCAGCCGCCCCAGGAACGCCGCGTAACCCGCCGCCAGCTGTCCCGGCAGATACTCAAAGTCCACATCCACTCCCGCGTAGCCCTTCCGCAGCACCGTTTGCAAGACCTCCGCCGCCAGCCGCCCCTGGGCCTCGTAGTCCGTCAGGATGAACGCCGCCCGTCCGGTGTCGAACTGCCCCGCCTCCGTCAGGGTGGACAGGTGCATCACCGGCTTGGTTCCCCGGACCCGCGCCGCTTCCAGCATCACTTCGTCGTCCAGGGGCAGCAGCCCCCCGTCCGCCGTGATGCCGTAGGTAAAGGGCGCGACCGTGGACAGATAGGGCAGCTCCGCCGCCAGCAGGGGCGGCTCGATGAAGGGGTAGGCGTAGCCGTTGAAAATCCCCTCCCCCAGCTTTTCCTCGAAGTAGGAGATCACCAGCAGCTGGCCCTCCGTCAGCCGGTCCCCGCCGCCAAGCTCCCAGTTGTTCCGCCACAGGCGGCGGACCGTTGTCCCATAGTCCGCCGCGATGGAGGTCAGGGTTTCTCCCGCCGCCACCGCGTGGACCTCTCGGGGGAAGCGTACCACCAAGGTTTGTCCCACCGCCAGGGCCAGTCCGGTGGGCAGGTCGTTGTCCGCCGCCAGCCGCTGGGGGGAAACCCCGTAGCCCGCCGCAATAGCGTCCACGGTTTCTCCGGGACGCACTACATGGATCGTCATATCCATCACCTCTCGGAAGCACCCTATGTCCCTCCGGTTGTCCCCTATGCATACCCGCCGCCTCAGTCTCATATGGTTGGACAAACAGACGGGAGGCGCTGCCTATGAAAAAAACCTGGACCCGCTATCTGACCCCCGGCCTGGTGCTCCAATCCGTCCTGGTGGGCGGCGGCTACGGCACCGGCGCGGAAATCGCCCGGTATTTCGGGCGCTACGGGCTGCTGGGCGGGCTGCTGGCCCTGGCCATGACGGCGGGAGCCTGGGCGGCGCTGTGCGCCATCACCTTCGAATTCGTCCGGGTCTTCCGGACCTACGACTACGGCTCCATGATGCGCTGCCTTCTGGGACGGGCCGGGGTCCTCTATGACCTCTGCTTCTACGCCATGCTTCTCCTGGTCCTGGGGGTGGTCAACGCCACCGCCGGGACCATGCTCCACGCCCTCACCGGCGCGCCCTCCTGGGTGGGGGTGGCCCTGCTCTCCCTGGGGGTGGTGCTCCTGGTCCTCAAGGGCACCGAGGCCATTGAGCGGGCCCTGTCCCTCTGGGCCTACCTGCTCTACGGGGTCTACCTCCTCTTCCTGGCCGCCGTCTTTCTCCGCTTCGGGGACGCCGTCTCCGCCGAACTGCGGCGGGCCGAGATCGTCTCCGGCTGGCTGTCCAGCGGCCTGCGCTACGCGTCCTACAACCTGATCTGCGTCTCCATGATTCTCTACACCCTCCGGGACCTCCGGACCCGCCGGGAGTCCCTGGTGTGCGGAGTCCTGGCGGGGCTGCTGGGAGCCGCCCCGGCCCTGCCGCTGCTGCTGGCCATGGGCTGCGACCTCCCCGGCGCGCTGGAGGCGGAGGCCCCGGTGACGGCCATTTTCCAGCGCCTGGACCTGCCGTGGCTGTACGCCCTCTTCGAGATCGTCCTTTTCGGCACCCTGGTGGAGACCGCCGCCGGTTTCATCAAGGCCCTGGAGGACCGGCTGGAGCGGGCTTTTTTCCGGGGCCGGTCCTTCGACCTGGCCCGGCCACTGATCACCGGCGCGGTGACGGCCCTTGGCGTCTGCGTCTCCACCTTCGGCCTGACGGACCTGATCGACCGGGGCTATGGGGCCATCTGCTACGGGGCGCTGCTGTTCTATGCCCTGCCCATGCTGACCATCGGGGTCCGGAAGCTCCGGAGGGCCTGAGAAGCTGCACCAACAGGCACCGGCACGTATCTTGACGGAAAATCTTTCGCCTGGACTGCGTCAGGAAAGCTTGAAATCCGCCAGGATTCCCGCGCTTTCCTTCCTTGCCAGCCAAAAGATTTTCTCGCCAATCTACGCACCGCCGCCTGTTGGTACAGCTTCTGAATCCCCGCGTTTCCGACCGGATTCACCACCGGCTCTCCAAAAACCGCCTCCTTTTTTTGGATGCTCCCCAGGGGATTTGTCCCCCGCCAGCCTTGTAATCCCTGTAAATCTATGGTATAGTAAATGTTGTTTCGCTCCTGCCGGACGGCTGGAAGGCGGCGCGTATTCTGCGGACGGCTCCCGCGTTTGCGCCGGAACCCGTCTTTTCAGCGCAAAGCGCCGTCCATTCCGTCCGCCGGGGAGCAGCAGCCCTGCGGAGTTTGTTGAAAAGCGGAAGCATCCGCCGGTTTCAGACAAGCTCCGGGCATCAACCCGAACTGTGCGTTTGGGTTATGCGGACAGGCTCTAATTTTGCAGACGAGGTGAACATCATGGCTTTTTTTGGAGGACAGACAAAGACACCCCCCGCGCCGGAACCCCAGACCGATCAGCGGGACGGAGCGGACATCCCCGAGCTCCCCGAGCCCCGCAGCAACACGGTCATCGCCAAGGACCTCATTGTCACCGGCAAGCTCAGCGGTGAAGGCGTCGTCCAAATCGAGGGCACGGTAGAGGGCGAGATCAACCTGAAGGGCTATGTGATCGTAACGCCCACAGGCCGGGTCCGGGGTCCTGTAGAGGCAGACGTCATCCGCATCGCCGGGCAGGTGGAGGGGGACCTGGTTTCCCACGACCACGTCCAGCTGGAGCGGACCGGCACCATCAACGGCGACGTGACCACCGTTTCCTTCGTCATTGAAAACGGCGGCCGTCTCAACGGGCGGACCACCATGGTCCCGGAGCAGGCGTCCGTGCCCCACGTGGAGGGCCTGGAGCCCTCCCTTCCTGCGGAGGAAGACGAGGACTGATTTCCGGAGGGACTTTTACATCAAGTGCCACCCTGCAAGAAATTGCGGTGCAGGCGCAAATCGAACCATCAGAACAGGCAAGGCCGGGGAGCACGCTCCCCGGCCTTTTCATATTTCAGCCCCATTTCCGCTGCACTTCTGCGATTTTGATTCCCGCCTTGTCATTACGGGCTCCGGAAATCCTAGTAAACATTTGCGAAAAAGTGGCTATCCATGCTCCGGCCAATGTTTCGTCCTCAATAGCCCTTCGTCCGGTCCACCAGCCCCTGGAGGGGACGTCCGGCGGCGTAATTCCGAAGGTCCTGGCAGAACAGCTCCACGTTGCGGTCGCGGGTGTAGCCCAGGGTCATATTCCCGGACACATGGGGGGTGAGGAGGATGTTTTTGGCGCTCCACAGCGGATGGTCCTGCGGCAGGGGTTCCGGCTCCATGACGTCTAGGGCCGCGCCGCCCAGGGCCCCGGCGTTCAGCGCCTCGATGAGCGGCTCCTGCTCGATGGCGGACCCCCGGCCCACGTTGACCACATAGGCCCCGGCGGGGAGCAAGGCAATCCGCTCCCGGTTCAGGATGTGCCGGGTCTCCGCCGTGCCGGGGAGGGCCATGACGAGGGTTTGCGTACGGGGCAGGACTTCGTCCAGGGCGGAGATGGGCAGGACTTCGTCATAGACGTCCTCCCGGGCTTTTCCGCTGCGGCTGAGGCCGACGATGTGGGCAGCTCCCATGCCCCGCAGGCGCTGGGCCACGTTGGCCCCGATGTCGCCCAGGCCCAGGAGGGTGAACGCACTGTCCCGGATGGAGCGGATGGGAAGCTGGTTGTCCCAGGCCCGGCGGCGGACGATCTCCTGGTATTCCGGCATCCGGCGGAAGAGCATCAGCAGGACCATCACCACATGCTCGGCGATGGTGACGCCGTAGCAGTTGGAGTTGGTCAGCAGGCAGTCGGGGTTGGCGAAGAGGGACGGGTCCTTGCAATAGGGGTCCACCCCGGCATAGGAGCAACAGTACCACCCCAGGGAGGCCGGAGCGCTCCGGAGCAGGTCCACCGAGTGGGCGTAGAGCACCTCGCAGTTTTGAAGGCAGGTTTTCGCCTCTTCGAATTGGTCCGGGCCGAAGAAGTGGGGCGTAAATCCCACGGCCTCGGCGGTTTCCCGGATGCGCTGCTTGTGGCTGTCGTTCAAAAAGTCCTGGTAGATGCAGATGTGTTTCATAAAACGGATTTCCTCCTATGTTTGGTTGTGATAAGGCTGTGCCTTTGGGATACAATGTCAGTTGGTTCCGCGCACCATCGTCTTGGCTCCCTTGAAAAGGGAGCTGGCAGTGCCGAAGGCGGTGACTGAAGGTTTTCCCTATGGAGACCCCGGCATTTGCGGAGGAACGGGCGGCTGATAGCCGCCCCTACGACAGTGGACCATCGGTAGACGGTCCGTGTGAAGGGTGTTCTATCGATGGGATTGCGGATGTAGGGGGTCGAAAAATTGGAAGTTGAGGGAGAAACCCTCCGTCATGTCGTCGGAAGAAATTCTGCTCTGTTCCGTTTCCACCGCGCAGCGGCGAAAACTCCACCCGCTCCATTCCTTCCTCCTCTCCCCACAAAATCTTCGATTTTGCGGGGGCCCCTACGCAAATGCCACCTCCCTTTTCAAGGGAGGTTATAGGGCAGAGTGGCCCATTACCGGGAGCCTCCGCAAATACCAGACCCGGTTGCCGTCGCTTCGGCCCGGTCCCCCACCAGACTCTCAGAGCGCGCGAAAGCTCTTTTGCTTACTTTTCTCTCGAGAAAAGTAAGGACTCGGCGGCGCGCATGCCGTCGGCGGCGGCGGAGAGGATGCCTCCGGCGTAGCCTGCGCCTTCGCCGCAGGGGTAGAGGCCGCGGAGTTCGGACTGGAAGTCCGGCCCCCGCAGGACCCGGACCGGGGAGGAGCTGCGGCTCTCTACGGCGGTGAGGACCGCGTCCGGCGCGTCGTAGCCCCGGAGCTTCCGGCCCAGGATGGGCAGCGCTTCCTCCAGCGCTTCGGCGATGAAGGGAGGGAGGCAGCGGTGGAGGTCCGTCCAAACGACGCCGGGGCGGTAGCTGGGCAGCACCCTGCCCGGTCCCAGGGAGGGGCGGCGGGCCAGGAAGTCCTCCACCCGCTGGACGGGGGCGCGGTAGCCGCCGCCTCCCAGGGCGTAGGCCCGCTCCTCCAGGTCCCGCTGGAAGGCCACGCCCGCCAGGGGGGAGGCGCTCCCGAAATCCTCCGACGTGACGTTAACCAGAACCGCCCCGTTGATGTTCTCCCGGTCGCGGGCAAACTCGCTCATGCCGTTGGTCACCACCCGCCCGGCCTCCGACGCGGCGGCGACCACCTCGCCGCCGGGACAGACGCAGAAGGAGAACACCCCCCGCCCGCTGGGCAGATGACAGGAGAGCTTGTAGGTGGAGGCCGGAAGGCCGGGATGCCCGGCGTATTCCCGGTATTGGGCCGCGTCGCAGTCGGCCTGCCGGTGCTCGATGCGCAGGCCCACGGCGAAGGGCTTGGCCTCCATGGGCACGCCCCGGGCGTGGAGCATTTCGAAGGTGTCCCGGGCGGAGTGGCCGGGACAGAGGATCAGTTCCCGGCAGGGCAGGCGTTCCTCCCCGGCGGGGCCTACCACCGTGACGCCCGCCAGAGCGCCGTCCCGGACGTCCAGGTCCGTCAGGCGGGTCTCGAAGCGGACGTTCGCCCCCAGGGCGGTCAGCTCTTGGCGGAGGTTTTGGAGGACGGTGTAGAGATAGTCGGTGCCGACGTGGGGCTTGGCGTCGATGAGGACGTCCTCCGGTGCGCCGCAGGCAACCAGCCGCTCCAGAATGAAGCGGTGGCGGAGGTCCTTCGTGCCGGTGTTCAGCTTGCCGTCGGAGAAGGCCCCGGCCCCGCCTTCGCCGAATTGGACGTTGGAGGCCGGGTCCAGACGGCCCGTGGACCAGAAGCGCTCAACGTCCGCCCGGCGGGACTCCACGGGACGGCCCCGTTCCAGCAGGATGGGCCGCTGGCCCGCGTGGGCCAGGACCAGGGCGGCGAAGAGCCCCGCCGGTCCGGCTCCCGCCACCACCGGCGGGAACGCACCCGGAGGCCGGGGTTCCGGAAGCCGATAGGCGGGGCGGGGCTCATAGCGGCTGACCTTCCGCCCCCGGCAGCGCCGGAGGACGGCGGGCTCGTTGTCCACGGAGACCGCCAGGGTGTAGGCGAGCGCCACGCCCTCCCGGGCGTCGATGCTCCGTCGGAGGATCTGGAGGGAACGGAGGTCCGCTTCCCGGATCCGCAGCAGCCGGGCGGCCTGGGAGGCCAGGTCCGCCGGGCGGTGGCCGGGGGGAAGGCGGAGGCCCTCGAGCTTCAGCATAGGCGGGCTCCTTTCGTGTTTGGAATCGTGGGGCAGCGCGGGGGGCCGCCGTAGGGGTATTCAAAGCTATTATAGCACAGTTTTTCCGGCGGCGGAAGAGCCGCGCCGGGGGTGGAAAAAGAAAATTTGAGAAAATTTGAAAAAGCTCTTGACAGAATGAAGTTTTTCAGTATAATAATACCTGTTCAGTCATGAGATAGCGGGTTTGTGTAAAGGTAGCACAGCAGACTCTGACTCTGTATGTGAGGGTTCGAATCCTTCACCCGCTGCCATAAAGGTGAAACAATCTGGATATTCTAAGCTGAACGCTTAGAGTCCCAATTGTTTCACCTTTTTGTTTTTTGGGATTTCAAAATCCCGCAAAATGGATATTTTTAGGGTTTCAGCATGACCGGAAGGATTCGAACTCCCCCTTTTCGCAAGCGGACGGTTATTCAGAGTGCCAGCGCCCTTTTTCAGCCGCCTTTGTCACCCCCTTCCGCCAGAGAATAATACACGAAGTTTCAGCGCCGAATTTGTTGGCTTTGCACGCCAGCGAGTCCGGTGCCCTTTTTGCGCCAAAAAGGGCGCTGAAACATTTTAACGAAAATCCCGCCAGAAATTGGTTGGAAATAGTGAATAGCTGTACCAATCATCTTGTGATACTCTTGCTGGTACTCCACCAGCAAATCTTATTATACAAGGAGCTGATTCTATGCCCACCTACTACCCCATCGACGAAACCACCGCCCGCCGGGCCAAAGAAATGAGCAGTTTCTACGACTACAAGCCCGGCTCCGCCACAGCCTCCTACCGCCAGGAGGTGGACAAGGCCGCCGCCATCGCGGAGGAGCAGAAGGCCCGTGTGGACCCCATGTACCACGAGAAGATCGACCGCCTTCTGGATACCTACGCCCGTAAGCTGGCGGAAAATCTCAATCATGGCTACGCCATCGCCGCCCGCTGCCCCTCGGTGCTCATCGCCGGTCCCGCCAATTTCCCGGTCCGAAAAAAGGAAAAGCAGAACCGGGCAGCCGACGCCAATATGAAAGAATGGCAGGAGATTCAGGGCATCCTGGCCCGTATCCGGGGCGTAGGGACAGCCGGTATCAGCAGCGATGACGAAAACGCCCTCCAGAAGCTCCGGGAGAAGCTGGCCCGGCATGAACGGGAGCAGGAGGAGATGAAGGGTATCAACGCCTACTACCGCAAGCACGGCACGCTGGACGGCTGTCCCCTTCTCTCAGTGGAGGAAACGGAGAAGATAAAAGCGGCTATGGCCCGCGACTGGCGGGCGAATCCCAAGCCCTATGACAGTTACCTTCTGAGCAACAATAATCAGACCATCCGCAGCATTAAAGCCCGGATCGCAGAGCTGGAGGCGAAGCAGAGCAACCCCGCCCCGGAGGGCTGGAGCTTTGACGGCGGCAGAGTGGTCATGAACCAGGAG
>CAQVQZ010000062.1:5963-10824 GCA_948902155.1 uncultured Oscillibacter sp. | reverse complement strand
CCGGCAGCAGGAGCCCCCCCTCGTAGGTCCGTCCCTCGGAGATGACGCCGATGGTGGTGGCGGTGCCCATGTCGATGGTGATGATGGGAGGCGTGAACTTCTCCAGCGCCGCCACGGCGTCCGCCACGATGTCCGCCCCCACCTGGGTCTGGACTGTCAGGCGGATGTTCAGCCCGGTCTTCACCCCCGGCCCCACCACCATGGGTGGCTTCCCCAGCAGGCGGGTCAGGGCCTTCTCCATCATGAAGTTCAGCGGCGGTACCACGCTGCACAGAATGGCCCCGGTGACGTCCTTATAGCTGAAATGGTACAGGTTGAACAGGTTCATCAGGTCGATGCTGATCTGGTCGGCGGTCTTCCGGCTGTCCGTGTCCAGGGACGCCAGAAAGCGCAGGGTCTTGTCCCGGTCGAACAGCCCGACGGAGGTGTTGGAATTGCCGACGTCAATGGCCAGCAGCATGGAAATCGCCCCTCTCCTCGATTTTATCTGTGTTAGGACTATAGTATCACGACTTGGAAGCCCTTGCAAGAGCGGAGAACGGCAAAGGAATGTCCTAAATCTCAATTTTATGCAGGGTCGGCTAATAGCTGCTTGTTCTTCTGCAACCGCTCAGGTTCAGGGAGGACGGGCGATTGATAACCGCCCCTACATCCCGGTTCTATCGATGAACAACCCTGAATGCGGATCGTCTGCCGGTCATCGCCCCGATATCAAATTTCCGGTCGGGACATTCCGGTACAGCAAAATCATCTTGCAATCATACATACGTTCTGGTACAATCAACACATACCCGAGAAAGGAGCCAAAGTCATGACTTATTTCGCCAAGCTGGATTCCCCCCTGGGCCCCCTCACGATCTCCTCCGACGGGAAAGCTCTCACCGGCCTGTGGATGGAGGGTCAGAAGTATTATGCCGCAGGACTGGAACCGGAAGCGGAGGAACGCCCGGACCTGCCGGTGTTCCGGCAGACGGCGGACTGGCTGCGCGCCTACTTCCAGAGGTCCCCCCTTCCTCCCCTGCCCCCACTGATGCCAAAAGGCAGTTCTTTCCGCCAGGCGGTCTGGGACTTTCTTCTGGAAATCCCCTATGGGAAAACCACCACATACGGCGCGCTGACCGACACTCTGAAAGCCGCCGGAGTTTCCGCCGCACCCCAGGCGGTCGGCGGCGCGGTGGGGCACAATCCCATCTCCATCCTCATCCCCTGCCACCGGGTAGTAGGCGCGGACGGCAGCCTGACCGGCTACGCCGGAGGCGTGGAGAAAAAGCGCTTCCTGCTGGAGCTGGAGGGCGCGGACCTGTCGGGACTATACATTCCCAGCAAAGGAACCGCCTTATGAGAGAGAAACAGGCGTTCTATCCCAGGACAGTCAACGGCCAGACTTCCACTCCGGAGCAGGAAGCCCCACCACCCGCGCCGGAAAACCCGGGACAAGCGCCCACGCCGGGCAAATACCCCTGCCCCTGCTGCGGCTTCAAAACCCTCCCCGTTCCAAAGGAAGACGCCCTCGCCTATATCTGTCCGGTGTGCTTCTGGGAAAACGACGTCTTCACCTCCGGCGAGGACCAGCCCAGCGACGAAAACCACGGCATGACCCTGACGGAAGGCCGGGCGGCCTACCGGAGCCTCGGCGCCGTCCGCCCGGAATTTCTTCCGCACGTCCGCCCGCCCCTCCCTGCGGAACTCCCCTAACGGCAAAGAGCGGAGACCGGGCGTTCCCCCCGCTCTCCACTCTTCACTCTTAACTCCTCACTCTCTTACAAAATGATGCAGATCAGTCCCCCGCTCCCCTCATTGATGATGCGGGTCAGCGTCTCCTGGAGCTTTTTCCGCGCGTCCTCCGGCATCCGCTTCAGCTTGCCCTGGAGATCGTCGCTGACCAGCTCGTGGAAGCTCCGGCCAAAGATGTTGGACTGCCAGATTTTGCTGGTGTCCCCCTCGAACTCCTGGAGCAGGTAGTTCACCATGTCCTCGGACTGCTTCTCGTTCCCCACGATGGGCGAGACCGCCGTCTCGATGTCCGCCCGGATCATGTGGATGCTGGGCGCGCTGGCCTTCAGCTTCACGCCGTAGCGGCCTCCCTGTTTCATGATCTCCGGCTCCTCCAGAGTCAGCTCGTCGATGCTGGGCACCACGATGCCATAGCCCGTCTCCTTCACATCCCGCAGGGCCCCGGCCACCTTGTCATACTCCGCCTTCACCGCCGCCAGGCGGGTCAGCAGGCTCATCAGGTCCCCGTCGTCCGCCACCTCGAAGCCGGACTGCTCTGACAGGGTGTGATAGAACAGCTCCCTGGGCAGGCGGAGATTCGCCGCCGCCACGCCGGTGCCCAGGTCGATGGAGGTGATCTTTGCCTCGCTGATGTTCTCGCACGCCGCCAGGGCGGCGATGACGCCGTCCACCTCCCGGATGTGCTGGAGCTGGGACGTGCCCTGCCGGACCGCCTCGTAGAGGCTGGCCTTGATGGGGTGCTCCGTGGGCAGGGCGTCCACCCAGGGGGGCAGGAACAGGTCCAGCTCCTGCATGGGGAACTCGTAGAGGACGGCCCGCAGGATGTCCGCCACATCCTCCTCCCCCAGGTCCAGGCAGTTCACCGGGACGCAGTTCACCTCATAGCGGGAGGCGATGTCCCGGGCAATGGCCTCCGCCCGGTCGCTCTTGGGGTCCACGGAGTTCAGCAGGACGATGAAGGGCTTCCCCAGCTCCTGGAGCTCCCGGACCACCCGCTCCTCCGCCTCCAGGTAGTCCTCCCGGGGAATGTCGGAGACGGTGCCGTCGGTGGTGATGACGATGCCGATGGTGGAGTGCTCGGAAATGACCTTCCGGGTGCCGATCTCCGCCGCCTCGGTCATGGGGATCTCGTGGTCGTACCAGGGGGTGGTGACCATCCGGGGCGCGTCGTCCTCAAACTGGCCGATGGCCCCCCGGACCATGTAGCCCACGCAGTCGATGAGCCGCACGGAGAAGGAAGCGCCGTCGGGGAGCTGAACCTGGGCCGCCTCCTCCGGGACGAACTTGGGCTCCGCCGTCATGATGGTCCGGCCGGAGCCGCTCTGGGGCAGCTCATCCCGGGCCCGCTCCTTGCGGTACACATTTTCGATGTTGGGAATGACCTGGGTTTCCATGAATCGCTTGATGAAGGTGGACTTGCCGGTCCGCACCGGGCCCACCACGCCGATGTAGATATCTCCCGCCGTGCGGGTGGCGATATTCTGATAGATGGTTGTATTCATGATCGTATCCCGTCCTTTTTCCGCTCCATATTCATGCTTCACTCTATGCCCGTCCGGCGGAAAGTATGACGGCCCGTCTTGTTTTGGAGAAAACCCACAAGGAAACCGCCCCTCGCGCGGGGCTGATTTGGTCGAAATCATGCTTTACAGAGGTTCTTTAATATGGTAAACTGCTACCGTATTAAACGAACAGGTCCGCCTGTTCCTATTTGGAGGATGAAAACATGAAAAGAAGCAGCAAATTTTGGGCCCTTCTGCTGGCCCTTGCCATGGTCCTGAGCCTGGCCGCCTGCGGAGGGAACGACGCGAAGACGGAAGCCCCGCCCGCCGATACCAGCGCCCCCGCCGGCAGCGGCGGCCAGAAGGATTCCGACAGCGACGTCGCCTATGTCCAGGGCAAGGGCACCCTGATTGTGGGCATGACGGACTTCGCCCCCATGGATTACAAGGAAGACGGCAGCGACGAGTGGATCGGCTTCGACGCCGACATGGCCAAAGCCTTCGCCGACTCCCTGGGCGTAAAGGCCGAGTTCCTGGAGCTGGCCGACTGGGACGCCAAGTCCATGGAGCTGGACACCAAGGCCATCGACGTGGTTTGGAACGGCATGACCCTCACCGACGACGTGAAAGCCCTGATGGGAACTTCCAATCCCTATTGCCTCAACGGCCAGGTGGTGGTTGTCAACAAGAGCGTGGCGGACCAGTACCAGACTGCGGACAGCCTCGGCAACCTGAAGTTCGCCGTGGAGAACGGCTCCGCCGGCGCGGAGCAGCTGGACGCCCTGGGCATTTCCTACACCGCCATGCAGAACCAGGCCGCCGCGCTGATGGAAGTGGCTTCCGGCGCTTCCGACGCCGCCGTTATTGACCTGCTCATGGCCGGCGCCATGATCGGCGAGGGCACCAGCTATCCCGACCTGACCTATACCGTTCAGCTCAACGACGAGGAATACGGCGTGGGCTTCCGCAAGGGCTCTGACCTGGTGGATACCTTTAACTCCTGGTGGAAGGATATGTACGCGGAGGGTATGGTCCTGGAGGTCGCTGAAACCTATGGCGTGCAGGAAGCTGTGAAGGGCGCCATCGAAGGCTGATTAGTATCCGGATAGACAAGGCAGAGGACTCTGTTTTCAGGGCCCTCTGCCCTTCCCGGTTTTGAAAGGAGAACCCCCGCCATGTTTATTCCCGTGACGCTGAGCCTGCTGGAGGGCATGGTCACCACCCTGAAGCTCTTCTTTCTCACCCTTCTCTTTGCTCTGCCGCTGGGACTGGTGATCAGCTTCGGGTCCATGAGCCGCTTCGCCCCCCTGCGCTGGCTGGTGCAGACGGTGGTCTGGATCATCCGGGGCTCCCCGCTGATGATTCAGATTTTGATTATTTTCTACGGCCCCGGCCTGCTGTTCGGCCTCCCCCTCCTGCCCCGGTTCACGGCGGCGCTGGTGGCCTTTGTTGTCAACTACGCCTGCTATTTCTCGGAGATTTACCGGGGCGGCATCCAGTCCGTCCCCCAGGGGCAGTACGAGGCGGGCCAGGTGCTGGGCATGACGAAATCCCAGATTTTCTTCAAGGTCACGCTGCTCCAGGTGGTCAAGCGCATCGTCCCCCCCATGGGCAACGAGTTCATC
>CAQVQZ010000062.1:0-5953 GCA_948902155.1 uncultured Oscillibacter sp. | reverse complement strand
CAAGGACACCTCCCTGGTCCGGGTCATCTCCGTCTACGAGCTGATCTGGATGGGTGAAACGTACATCAAAAAGGGTTTGATCTGGCCCCTGTTCTACACGGCGGTCTTCTATCTGGTGCTCAGCGGCATCCTGACCATCCTGCTGAACCAGTTCGAAAAGAAGCTGGATTATTTCAAATAAGGAGGGACCCGTTATGTCCATTCTGGAAGTCCAAAACATCGAAAAGCACTTCGGCTCCACCCGGGTCCTCACGGATATCAGCTTCTCCCTGGAGCAGGGACAGGCCCTGTCCATCATCGGTTCTTCCGGCTCCGGCAAGACCACCCTGCTCCGCTGCCTGAACTTCCTGGAGCGGCCCGACCACGGCAGCATCGCCGTCAAGGGCAGCGTCATCTTCGACGCCAACGACCCCAAGACCCAGCTGGAGAGCGAGATACGCAAGAAGCGCCTCCACTTCGGCCTGGTGTTCCAGAACTTCAACCTTTTCCCCCAGTACACGGCCCTGCAAAACGTCACCCTGGCCCGGGAGCTGCTGGCCAAGGAGCGGGGCGGCGAGAGCAAGGAGGAAATTCTCCAGGCCGGGCAGGAGCTGCTGGCCCAGATGGGCCTGTCGGACCGGGCGAACCACTACCCCCATCAACTCTCCGGCGGACAGCAGCAGCGGGTCGCCATCGCCCGGGCCCTGGCCCTGCACCCGGATATCCTCTGCTTCGACGAACCCACCTCCGCCCTGGACCCGGAGCTCACCGGCGAGGTGCTGCGGGTCATCCGCTCCCTGGCGGAGCAGAAAACCACCATGATCATCGTCACCCACGAGATGGCCTTCGCCCGGGACGTGGCGGACCAGGTGATTTTCATGGACGGCGGCGTGATCGTGGAGCAGGGCGACCCCAAGGAGGTCATCGACAACCCCAAGGAGGAGCGGACCCGCCAGTTCCTCTCCCGCTATTCCAACGACTGACAGCACCACCACTCCAAGAACCAAACACCGCAGAGGAAACGCAGATCGGTTTCCCCTGCGGTGTTTTTGTCCGAAAAACCAGCTGAGAATGGGGCCTCCGCTCACTTCCCACAGCGCCGGTACGCCTTCGCCGCCAGGATCCCCGCCAGCAAAACCAGGACCGATATCCCCAGCAGCAGCAAGGCTTCCCCCTGCCCGCCGGGAACCGCTGCCCCAGGAGCGCCGCGCTCCCCCGGAACGCCGCCGCCTCTCTGCGTCAGTCCCTCCGCCCCGCCAAAGACCGGCTGCGGGGCGTCGTCCTGCGTCTGTCCGGTCCCCTCCGGGCCTTGACGTTCCGGACGCCGCCCTTCAAACCCGCTGCCTTTGTCACCGGGGCCCCTTCCGCCCTGGTTCATGGAGCCCATGTCGGTGAGGACCAGCCCGGAGGCGTCCACCAGGTCCGCGCCGGCCTGCCCCTCTGCGGTGGACGGGATGGTCCCCGCCAGCTGTCCGGACACGCTCTCCGTCCGGAGGCGGCAGAAGGTTTTCAACGCCTCCACACCCGTCCCGAACTCCTCATAGGTGCAAAATTTGGTGGGGTCCCGTTCCACATAGGGCGCAATCAGCTCCTGGGCCTGTTCGATGATGGCGGCGGGGTCCACGGTCTCCAGAAACTCCGCGAAAACCTGATGATACCGTGCCGTATACGCCTCACTGCTCCAAATCCACTCCGCCATGGGCCGGTCGCCGGAGCCCGTCACGGACAGCGGGCTGTCGATGGGGTCGTTCACCGCCCCGGCGACGTCCCCGGCCTGGAAGGTGCCGAAGGCCAGGTTGTAGTCCCATGGAATCATGGACAGCCGCCCGTCCTCCTCGTAGAGGTAGTAGTTATGCACCATCGCGCCGGTGTAGCTGTCGCCGTTGACCACATAGTTGTGGACCACGAAATAACGCAGCACCTTGTCAACGTCCACAGCGCTCTCCACGCCGCTTCCCTCCCCCAGGGTCTTCAGCGCTTGAATCAGCCGCTTCTGGTCCGCCTCCGTCACATCCGTCTTGGCGCTGGAAAAAATATTGGAGTAGCTGTCCGGGTCGTCGTCCGTATATTGGAGCTTCACATCCCCGGAGCCCATCCCGAAGCCCCCCGGACCGCCGCGAAAGCCCTGAGCCTCCCCGTCTCCGAACCCGCCGGGAAAGCCGCCCTCCGCAGGCGGCCCGCCCGCGCCAAACTCCGGCATCTCCGGCGGCTCCATGGCGTCAAAATCGAAATCCCCCATGTCAAAATCCCGGCCGTTGCCCCGGCCTCCGCCGAAGTTCATGCTGTCCGGCTTGTAAAGGTCGCCGTACTGTTTTCCGAAATTCCGCTGGAGAAATCCGTCCTCCACGCCCTCCACCGCCAGATACAGCCCCCAGTCCTCGCCGTTGACGGTGATGTACACATAGCTGCAAAGGGGCGCGTCCACGCCAAACTCCCCCATCATCCGGTACGTGAGGTAATCCTTCATATAGGTGTTGTCCTGGATGATGTTGTTCAGGCAGAGCTTATCCAAGCCATGGTAGGTCTTGCCGCCCTCGTACTGGTCAAACTCGATCTTAAAGCTGTAGCGGTCGCTTCCCATGCTGGAAACCGTGCTGAGAGAGGTGTTTCCCTTGGCGCGGATTCCCACGTTTTTGTATGCCTCCTGGTCGATAACCACGGAACAGGCGGCGTATTCCTCATTTTCACAGTTCTCGATAAACGCGTCCCAATCGTCCATCACAATCTCGATTGTGTGGACTCTGTCCGTGTCAAAGAGTCGGTCCTCGTACCCCATGGCCTGGGAGGCCGGCTGAACGCCCAGCGCCTCCCCGTTCACGAAGAGCAGGGCCAGGAGCAGCGAGGCCAGGGCCGCGGCGAGACAGACGCGGTCGATGTATTTGTGGGTGGACATGCGCGCCTCCTTATCCCATGTAATCTCCGTTGTAGCTCACCAGAACGGCGCTCCGGACCCCTTCCATCTCCGCCAGGGTGTTGATGAAATCCGTGTTGCCGTTTTTCAGGCGAATCTCCAGATTCAGCTCCACCAGGTCCTTCTGGGCGGTCTTGCTCTTCACCACGCAGCGCTCCGCGCACTGATCCAGGTAAGCCTTGGCTTTCTCCTCGCTGTCATGCCCCTGGCACTGGAGCACCACGATGTAGGGATTCACATGGGACTTTTTATTGACAAACACCAGGAGAATCACACCAATCCACACGCTTCCCAGCACCGCCAGGGGGATCATCCCCGCCGCCAGCACGATGCCCACCGCGATGGACCAGAAGAGAAAGGCGATGTCCAGGGGCTCCTTGATGGCCGTGCGGAAACGGACGATGGACAGCGCACCCACCATGCCCAGAGACAGCACCACATTGCTGGTGACCGCCAAAATCACCACGGTGGTAATCATCGTCAGCGCCACCAGCGTGACGCCAAAGCTGGAGGAGTACATCACCCCGGCAAAGGTCTTCTTGTAAACCAGGAAGATAAACAGCCCCAGCCCGAAGGCCAGCACCAGCGCGATGGACATATCCAAAAGGCTCACGCTGGTGACATTCTCCAAAAAGCTGGACTTAAAAATATCGTTAAACGTAATCATAATGAATCAAATCCTCCCTAATATTGCATTAAAAACTTCTTCAAGAGCCCTACTTGGTTGCCGTCGCTCCGGCCCGGTTTGCCACCAGACCCCCAGAGCGTGCTAAAGTTCTTTTTGGTTCCTTTTTCTTTCAAGAAAAAGGAACGCGGCAGACGGCGTACTTGGAAAAGGCGGAGCTCCGGCAGCCTTCCAGCTGCACGGCGTCCCGAATCACGAACGGCAGATAGGCGTCCCATTTCACCTCCAAAATAGTCAGGGACTCCCCCGCCGGGACGGTAACGCAGTCCGGATTCAAAAAATCCGTACACCCCAGCCCCGTCCGAATGCCGTAGTCCAGCGTGACCCGCACATTTCCCGGCGCATATACAAAGGGCTCCCGGGTGTAATCCACGATCGTCCTGGGCCGGAGCCCCTGGGACTTCATCTTGCTGTACAGCTCCTGTACCAGGGGCCGGCCGCTGCCCGGCATCCAGTCCAGGCGGCCGTCCACCAGGTCCTGGGCTTCCTCCGCCGTGACTGCCGCGGACAGCTTGAGCCCCAGCCCGCCGCATTTGCACTTCTTCTCCAGGTGGATCACACGGGTATCCCCGTTGTAAAACCGGATGCGGAATTTCTCCCTCCGGCTGACCCCGTCCAGCTTTTCCCGCAGGGCCTTGTCGGCCAGATTGTCAAAATAGAGGCTGCGTATCGCATACTTCCCGCCTTCTGCATGGGCGTCCGTCTGGGCCACCGCCTGCAGCCGCCGGCGGAGCACGAGCCGGTCGGAGAGGCTGATCTCGTGCTTCCATTCGTGCCGGTATTGTGTCATGCCGTCACATCCCTTCCTTCTTTTCCGAGTATCCGCACAGGCGGCGGCAGTTTCCTTCCTATCCCGCCCATCGCAACCGCACTTTACCATGGAACGCTGAATGCTTGCTGAAGAAAGTATGAACAATTCATGAACTGGAATCCCTTCCAGACCCTTCCGCCCCCAAACGGCAAAAAACCCGGCAGGAACCGCAGTTCCTGCCGGGTACAGCTTGTCGAAAAGGTCTTTTCGACAAGCTGCTTACGATTTCAGAACTTTCAAAAAAGTTCTGAAATCGAATGATTGAAATAGCGCAGGAAACCCTTCCTGGGTTTCCCGCGCACACCCTTCCTTCCCGTCCAATCAGATTTCAGCGCTTTTTGACAGTCTGAACCCGGCAGGAACCGCAGTTCCTGCCGGGTAAACACGTTATGCCCGTTTTCTGGGGATCAGCAGCAGCCGGTCCAGGGGAATGTCCGCCTCCCCCTCCAGTTGATTGGCGGAAAGGATGGAGGCGATGGTGGTGTTGTATTTCTTTGCCAGGTCCCAGGCGCTCTCCTGCCGCCCGATGCACCGCAGCACCAGAGACGGCGCGCCGCCCAGGTCCTTCGCGGTCTCCGTGTCCAGCTTGGCGGCGGAGACGCAGACCTTTTTCACCCGGGACGCCGCCTCCACCAGAAAATCCACAGGGAAGCGGACCTCAATGCCCCGGTCGCCCAGGGTGCCCTGGACTTCCTCCGTGCAGACGGCCCGGGCGGTGACCCGGCAGTCCTCCGGCAGCTCCAGCTGGCACCCGGCGTCGAGGCACCGCTCCGCCACCAGCGGCACGCCGCCCTCGTCCAAATACATGGCCCGGACCGTCACGCCGCTCCGGAGAACGGCCATGCTCCCCTCCCGGCTGACGGACACCGCGCCGCACCGGACCGACAGCGCCAAGATCGAGTCGGCCACCACGCCGATCTCCAAAACCTCCCGCAGCGTCTGGCGGCGGGTCAGGTTTTCCCGGAAGCTGGTGAGGTTCAGCGGCGCGGCCTCGTAGGTCATATCGTAGGCCGTGGAGTAGAGGTCGCTGAGCAGCGTCAGCTCCTGCTCCTCCCGCAGCAGGGCCGTGGCGTGGAGATACAGGGTCACCGCCACCTGGCGGCCCTCCGGGTCGTCGCCGTCAATCTGGAAATCCGTTCCGGTAAGCTGGAGCTGTAAGCTGGCGGCGGCGCCCTCCTGGGCGCCTTCCACCTCCATGATCTGGGAGAAGGGCAGCTCCGAGGTGGCGGAACCGCAGCCGCCGCTGCTGTTCCGGTAGAGGAGGTTTATGGAGAAAATCCCCTTGAAGATCAGCTTGCTCCCCACGATCTTCGCCTCTGTGACCGTGTTGGAAACCTGGCTGCTCAGCAGCTCCGCCGCCCCCTCCTTCCCCGGCGAGAGGTTCATCTCCTCGGTGAAGGTGAAGTCCTTCTCCGCAATGTGAGTCAGCAGGATGGCGTGCTGCTGCTCCTGGCGCTTCTCCACCTGCAGCTCGGGCTCCGCCTCCGTATCCGTGCAGAACACCAGGGGATTCCGCTGGTAGCCGGTCACATGGGTCACCAGCTTGCAGTGGGTGAAGATTTTCCGG
>CAQVQZ010000061.1 GCA_948902155.1 uncultured Oscillibacter sp. | reverse complement strand
ACGAGGAGTTTCACGGCGTGAAGCTGACGGAGGGCATCCTCCGCCAGGCGGTGCTGCTCAGCGAGCGTTACATCACGGACCGTTTCCTGCCGGACAAGGCCATCGACCTCATCGACGAGGCCAGCAGCGACCTGAATCTGAAGGACCCGGACATCTCCCGCCGCATGCAGATTCAGCGGGAGGTGGACGACTACGCCAAGGAGCGGACCATGCTGGAGGAGAAGGAGGAGAAATCCGAGGAGGACTACGCCCGCATGGCGGAGCTGAAGAGCCGGGACCTCCAGCTGTCCACGGAGCTGGAAAACCTGAACGAGAAGGGCCAGCCCCAGCTGAACATGGAGAACCTGGCCCACGTCATCGAGCTGTGGACCAAGATTCCCGCCTCCCGCATCCGGGAGCAGGAGTTCCAGCGGCTCAGCCAATTGGAGGAGCGGCTCAAGGAGCATATCATCGGCCAGGACGAGGCCATCGCCGCCGTCTCCGCCGCCGTCCGCCGGAACCGGGTGGGCATCTCCCCCAAGCATAAGCCCGTCAGCTTCATCTTCGTGGGCTCCACCGGCGTGGGCAAGACGGAGCTGGTGAAACAGCTGGCCACGGACCTGTTCAACACCCCCGACGCCCTCATCCGCCTGGACATGTCGGAGTTCATGGAAAAGCACTCCGTCTCCCGGATTGTGGGTTCCCCGCCGGGCTACGTGGGCTATGACGAGGCGGGGCAGCTGACGGAGAAAATCCGCCGGAAGCCTTACGCCGTCATCCTCTTCGACGAGATCGAGAAGGCCCATCCCGACGTGCTGAACGTATTGCTCCAAATCCTGGACGACGGCGAGATCACCGACGCCCACGGCCGGAAGGTGAACTTTGAAAACACCATCATCGTCATGACCTCCAACGCGGGCAGCGCCACGAAGGAAGGCACCGTGGGCTTTGACCGCAGCCTCAGCCAGCAGGACAGCGAGAAGGCCATGAAGGCCCTCCAGCAGTTCCTCCGGCCGGAGTTCATCAACCGGGTGGATGCGGTCATCACCTTCAACCGCCTCTCGGAGGAGCATTTCCAGGCCATCGCCCGAATTATGCTGGACGAGCTGAAAGCCTCCCTCCAGGAGAAGGGCATCACCTTCACCTACGACGCGGCTCTGGTGGACTTCCTGACGAAGAAATCCTACTCCCGGACCTACGGGGCCCGGAACCTCCGCCGCACCATCCAGAAGGAGCTGGAGGACCCCATGGCCACCCGGATCATCGACAGCTACGAGTCCCCCATCATCGGACTGAACGCCTCGGCGGAGGGGGAGAAGGTCCGGCTGGACGCGATCTGAGGAGAGAGGGGAAGGAAGATGCTGTTCCGGAAGGACATCGACCCCCGCTGCGTCTACTGCCAGTGGGGCCAGCAGCTGAACGAGCGGGAGGTGGTCTGCGTGAAAAAGGGCGTGGTCCCGGTGGAGCACTCCTGCCGCTCCTTCCGCTACGACCCGATGAAGCGGGTGCCCCCCCGCCCAGTGACGCTGGATACGAAAAAGCTGAGGGAAGAGGATTTTTCCCTTTAGAAATGCGAATCTGAACAGGAGAGCGCGAAGCGAGAAAAAAGTTTCGCCAGCCTTTTCAAAGGCTGCAGGGTTCCAAGGGGCAGCGCCCATTGGTCGCGCCCGCAGGCGCGAAATTCTCCAGCCGCGACTTAAATAAGCTCTCGTAACGTATCATTTAAGTCGCGGCCAAGCGCCTTTGCCGCGAAGCCGGCAAACAGCCCGTTTTACTTTTTATTTGCATTTTGGCCCTGTTTGAAAAAACCGTTTTCCGCCCCGGCGAGCCTACCCGCCGGGGCGGAAGCGCAGATCGGGAGGACATCTATGGAATTGGAGAACATCACCGCCGTGTACTTCAGCGCCACCGGCGTGACGGAAAAGGTAGTCCGCACGCTGTCGGAGGCCCTGGCGGAATCGCTGTCCCTGCCGCTGAGCTGCCGGAGCTTCACCCGGCTCCCGGAGCGGGCGGAGGCGCTGTCCTTCGGCCCCAGGGAGCTGGCGGTCATTGGAACGCCTACCTACGCCGGAAAAACGCCCAACAAGCTCCTGCCGGACCTCCGGACCAAGCTCCGGGGCGAGGGGACCCCTGTGGTGCCGGTGGTGACCTTCGGCAACCGCGCCTTCGACCACTCCCTGGCGGAGCTCTGCGCCGTCCTGGAGGCCAACGGCTTCCAAAGGGTGGCGGCGGGGGCGTTTCCAGGCCGCCACGCCTTCACCGACGCTTTGGGGGAGGGCCGTCCCGACTGGGACGACCGTCGGAAGCTCCAGGCGTTCGCCGGAGAGATCGCCGCGAAGCTCCAGACCCTCCAGCCCCCCTTCCCGCCGGTGGAGATCCCCGGGGACCCGGACGGGGCCTATTACGTCCCCAAGGGCCTGGACGGGGAGCCGGTGAAGTTCCTGAAGGCCAAGCCCCAAACGGACCTGGGCAAATGCTGCAACTGCGGCGTCTGCGCCCGCGCCTGTCCCATGGGGGCCATCGACCCGGCGGACGTGTCGAAAGTGCCGGGGACCTGCATCAAATGCCAGTCCTGCGTCCGGAAGTGTACCCACCACGCCAAGTATTTCGACGACCCCGCGTTTTTGTCCCATGTGGCGATGCTGGAAAAGCATTTCCAGGAGCCGAAGGAGTGCGCCGTGTTCCTGTGATTCCGGCGCAGGAATAGGCCCGGTCGAAGTTTTAAAGATGAATATTACAGCCTGCCCGGCAGATTGCCAGGCAGGCTGGTTTTTTACGGCGGGTCCACCCTGAAACAGTCTCTTTTGCAAACTTAAATATGCGTATAAAGTAAAACTGGAAGAAAAGTGTTCAGTATAAGGAAAGCCGCTGACCGATTCCGGGAAAAAGCTATTACTGTTTTCTGTCAAATTTTGTTATAGTTCTGCACAAGAGAGAAGGAAACTCTCAGCGGAAAACTATGCAGATAGACGAAAGAAGGCGCATTTCGACAGCGGTATCAAGTAAAGGAGAAACGAAATGGAACACAACCTGAACAAGAAAAGCAGCGCCCTGGCCCCCTTTCTGATCTTCGTCGTGATTTACCTCGGCGCGGGCCTGATCCTCCAGGCGCAGGGCGTCGAAATGGCATTCTACCAGTTTCTCTCCGTCACCGCCATGTTCATTTTGCCTGAATTCTGGCCATCGGTCCATCTTCATCCCCTTCGCCGACGGAGCCTGCAAAAAGCCCCCCCTGGAACTGGGAGTATGACGTGGCCGAGTCCGGCGTGTCCGCCAAGAAGGCCCTGCTCCAGGCCGCGAAGGAGCTGGAAGCGGAGCGCTGAGCCCTCTCAAATGGAAAACCGAAGAGCGCCGGGGGACCGGCGCTCTCTCCAAACCGTATGGTATCCGCTCTTTTCCGCCCGGCGGCCCCGCCCTCTCCCTCGCTGAGTCTCCTCCTTCCGGGACCGCCGGGCTTTGCTCCCTCTTTTTCATTCCCCGCTCCGGGACTTTCCCTGCCGGGCTTCGCTGGTGAAGCGAATGGACTCCAGGATGTGCTGCTCCAGCAGCTTTAAGAAGTGTTCCGCCTGGGCCGACAGCTTCATGCCCTTCAGGGCAATCCAGCCGATGCGGATGCCGCTCTTCTCCGCCAGGGGGAGGGTGATGATCTTCCGGTAGCCGCTGCTCTTCGTAATCAAGCCGCTGCCGGTGGTGAAGCCGTCGGTGTAGGACAGAACCCGCAGCATGGTGCTGCGGCTGTTCACCCGAATCTGCCGGGCTGGCTTTTTCAAAGACAGCATCCGGTACTCCTCGGAGAAGTCCACCGCCACGCCCAGCTCCCGCTCGAAGGAGACGTAGGGGTATCCTCCCAGGTCCGCCTCCGTCACGGCGGGCAGGGCCTCCAGGGGATGACCCCGGCGGACGTAGACGCAGGGTTCCACCACCGCCACCTCGTGGAACACCAGGGAACGGGAGTCCAGGAAGCGGAAGATCATCTTCTCCGTCAGCTCCGTCAGGCAGATCACCCCCAGGTCCGCCCGGTGGTCGTACACGTCGTCGATCACCGCGTCCATGTCCACCTCCCGGATGGAGAACTGGTAGCGGTTCGCCTCCGGGGCCTGGAGAAGCTCGATAAAGGCGTCCTCCGTGAAGGGGTAGCGCTGGGAGGACACCGACAGGTGCATGGCCGGGGCGGCGTTCCGGGCCTCGCCGTAACGGCTTTCAATCCACTGCTTCTGCTCCAGGAGGGACGCCGCGTAGCCCAGAAACTCCCGCCCGTCCGGCGTGAACTCCACGCCCCGGTTGCTGCGGACGAAGAACTGGATGCCCAGTTCCTCCTCCAGCTCCCGGATGGCGGTGGAGATGCCGGACTGGGAGAGGAAGAGCTTGCCCGCCGCTTTGTTGATGGAGCCGCATTTGGAAATCTCCACCACATAGTTCAGCTGCTGAAAGGTCATAACGCCTCCGTGTGACGCTCCCGAAGGGGAGGGCCGCCCCTCTGGTCCCGGCGGGCGGCGCGCCGTGTTTTGACGCGGCTTTAGAACCTGTATTATAGACCATGCGGGCCGGCTTGTCAAATTGATATCATTAAAAACGATAACAAATTGCCGGAATCTGATACTAACACCTTTGCGGGGAAAATGGTATGATGTTATCAGAAGTTGACAAAAAACCGAAGCACCGCTCTTTGGTTCCTGGTCAACATTGCCGTATTTCCGCTGCCAAAGCCATCTCTCTAACCACGTCACGATCTCCGCCGGACGCCGGGCAGGGAAGAGGCCGAGTAAGCACTAAAAGCGAACTCCAACTTTTTCCGCCAAAAACCGGCGGCTGGCGGCGCAAAAAAGAAAGGAAGGCATACAATCATGAATTGTCAGAACAAGGGTTTCGCCACTCGCCAGATCCACGCCGGTAAAGTCGAGAACTCCGCCGGTTCCCTGTGCGCCCCCATCTACCAGACCTCCACCTTCGAGTTTGCGTCCGTGGAGCAGGGCGGCGCCCGCTTCGCCGGGAAGGAAGAGGGTTACATCTACAGCCGCCTGGGCAACCCCACTACCGCCCAGGTCGAGGCTAAAATAGCCTCCCTGGAAGGCGCGGAAGCCGCTCTGGCGGCCGCCTCCGGCATGGGCGCCATCTCCACCGCCCTGTGGAGCTCCGTGGTCGCCGGGGACGAAATCGTGGCGGACGAGACTTTGTATGGCTGCACCTACGCCCTGCTCACCCATGGCCTGAGCAAGTTCGGCGTCAAGGTCACCCTCACCGACCTGAGCGACGTCGGGAACCTGAAGAAGGCCCTCACTGACAAGACCAAGGTGGTCTACTTCGAGTCCCCCTGCAACCCCACCATGAAGGTCTTGGACATCGAGCTCATCGCCAAGACCGCCCATGACTTCAAGCCCGGCATCCGGGTCATCGTCGACAACACCTTCTGCACGCCCTACCTCCAGCGGCCCCTGTCCCTGGGCGCCAACGCCGTGGTCCACAGCGCCACCAAGTACCTCAACGGCCATGGCGACGTCATCGCGGGCGTCATCGCGGGCGACGCCGAGTTCGTGAGCACCTGCCGCATGTTCGGCCTGAAGGATATGACCGGCGCGGTCCTGAGCCCGTTCGACGCCTTCCTGATGGCCCGGGGCATGAAGACCCTGGACATCCGCATGGAGCGCCACTGCGCCAACGCCATGAAGGTGGCCGAGTTCTTCGAGAACCATCCCGCCGTGGCGAAGGTCTACTATCCCGGCCTGAAGAGCTTCGAGGGCCACGAAATCGCCATGAAGCAGATGAAGCTGCCCGGCGGCATGATGTCCCTGGAGCTGAAGGCCGACAAGGCCGCTACCGCCGCCGCCCTGAACAAGCTGGAGCTGTGCACCGTGGCCGTCTCCCTGGGCGACGCCGAGACCCTGGTGGAGCATCCCGCCACCATGACCCACTCCACCTACACCGCCGAGGAGCTGAAAGCCGCCGGTATCTCCGAGGGCCTGGTCCGTGTCAGCGTGGGCCTGGAGGACCCAGAGGACATCATCGCCGACTTCAAGGCCGTTCTGGATCCCCTGGTGTGATTTGAAATTTGAAACGCGGCGGGCAGTTGACACTGCCCGCCGTGTTTTTTCAAAAGGACCAGGAGCTCACAGCTCCTGGTCCTTTTCTTCTTCTGATTGTTCTTTGCCGTAGACCTCCAGGAATGCTTCCCGCTCCATGGTCTCGTTCTCCAGAAGATACCGCGCTACGGCGTCCAGGGTCACCCGCCGCTCCGTGAGGATTTCCTCACAGCGACGGTAAGCCTCGTCCACCACCCGCCGGACCTCCTCGTCGATCTGCGCGGCCACGGCCTCGGAATAGCTCCGGCCCTGGCTCATGGTCCGGCCGATGAAAACCTCGTCGTGCCCGCCCTCGAAGGAGACGGCGCCGATGGTCTCGCTCATGCCGTACACGGCCACCATCTTCCGGGCGATGGCGGTGGCCCGCTGGATGTCGTTGCTGGCCCCGGTGGAGATGTCCCCCAGGCACAGCTTCTCCGCCACCCGGCCCCCCAAAAGGGCCACGATCTGGTCCTCCATATAGCGCTTGGAGAGATAGGAACGGTCCTCCTCCGGCAGGGCGATGGTCATGCCTCCCGCCTGCCCTCTGGGGACGATGGTGATCTGATTCACGGAATCGTGCTCCGGCAGCGTCTCCATCACCACAGCGTGGCCCGCCTCGTGCCAGGCGGTCAGCTCCCGCTCGTGGGGGGAGATGACCCGGCTCCGCTTCTCCGGCCCGGCGATGACCTTGATCTCCGCCTCGTGGAGGTCCTCCATGGTGATATAGTCCCGGTCCCGCCGGGCAGCAAGCAATGCCCCCTCGTTCACCAGGTTCTCCAGGTCCGCCCCGGTGAAGCCCGCGGTGCCCCTGGCCAGCTGCCTGAGGTCCACGTCCTCAGACAGGGGCTTGCCCTTGACGTGGATTTTCAGGATGTCCTCCCGGCCCTTGATGTCCGGAAGGCCCACGTAAATCTGCCGGTCGAACCGTCCGGGCCGCAGCAGGGCCGGGTCCAGCACGTCCGCCCGGTTCGTCGCCGCCAGGACCACCACGCCCTCGTTGGCGGCGAAGCCGTCCATCTCCACCAGGAGCTGGTTCAGGGTCTGCTCCCGCTCGTCGTGCCCGCCGCCTACGCCGGTGCCCCGCTGACGGCCCACGGCGTCGATCTCGTCGATAAAGACGATGGCGGGAGAGGTCTTCTTGGCCTGGTCAAACAGGTCCCGGACGCGGCTTGCCCCCACGCCCACATACAGCTCCACGAAGTCGGAGCCGGAGATGGAGAGGAAGCCCACCCCGGCCTCTCCGGCCACGGCCTTGGCCAGCAGCGTCTTGCCGGTGCCCGGAGGGCCCACCAGCAGCACGCCCTTGGGGATGCGGGCACCCAGGGAGATGAACCGCCGGGGGTCCCGGAGAAACTCCACGATCTCCTGAAGCTCCTCCTTTTCCTCGTCGGCCCCGGCCACGTCGGAGAAGCGGACCTTCTTGTCCTTCTCCGAGAGGGTCCGGGTCCGGGCGGAGCCGAATTTCGCCATGCGGTCCGCTCCCATGCCGCCGCCCTGGCCCCGGAACATGAAGAAATACCACATGCCCCCGATCAGCAGCGCCATCAATATCCCCGGCAGCAGAATCTCCATCCAGTTGGTGGAGTGGTCCTGCTGATAGTCGTAGGAGGTGATGATCCCCTTGGCGGTCTGCTCCTCCACCAGGGCTCCCAGGCTGTCGTAGAACAGCTCGAAGTCGTAGAGCTCATAGCGCAGGGTGTTCCCACCCTCCGGCTCTCCCCGCAGGGTCATCACCAGGGTGTTGTCCCGGATGACGAAGGACTCGACCTTCTCCTGGCGGAACATCTGCTCCACCTGGGAAAAGCTCACCCGCTCGCTCTGCCCGTTCAGCTGCCAGATCCAGCTCAGGCACAACAGGATCACCAGCCCCAGCATCAGAAAGCTGAAGCTGGAGCCGCGGTTTTGTTTGGACACGATGGCATTCCTCCTTTAAGCTGTCCCACGACAGCGGGGTCTTAGAACCTGCATTCACAACCGCTGAACACAGGTTCTGAAACCGATTTGGAAATCCCCGGTTATTTCCCGGCGTAGACCTCCGGTTTCAGCACGCCGATATAGGGGATGTTCCGATACAGCTGGGCGTAGTCCAGCCCGTAGCCTACCACGAACTCGTCCGGCACGGTGAAGCCGGAGAAGTCGGCGGTGACGGCCTTCTCCCGCCGGGCGGGCTTATCCAGCAGCGTCACAATGGTGATGGAGGCCGCGCCCTTGGTCAGGAAATACTCCTTCAAAAAGGCCAGGGTCCGGCCGGAGTCCAGGATGTCCTCCACGATGATCAGATGCCGCCCGGTGATGTCCTGCCGGAGGTCGTGGTCGATTTGCACCCGACCGGAGGAGGTGGTGGCGTTCCCGTAGGAGCTGACGGCGATGAACTCTATGTCGCTCTTGAGCTGGCAGGCCCGGACCAGGTCCGTCATGAACACGAAGCTGCCCTTCAGCACCCCCAGGAACAGGGGCTTCTTGCCCTGGAACTTCTCATACAGCGCCTCTCCCAGCTCCGCCACCCGGGTCTTGAGCTGCTCCTCGGTGACCAACACCCTCAGGATATCATTTTCCATCTCACTGCGCATTTCATTCGTCCTCCTCAATATGTTTGTATATTTCTACATACAGGCAGGGTTCCCCGCCCTTCGGCGCAAAGGCTGTATCCACGCCCAGCCGCCACACGGCGGCCAGCTTCCCATTCACGTATACGGCGGGCAGGCGGTCCCGCTCTTCCAGGGAAATCCGGCGGTCCAGGCAGAGCCGCTTGACGCTCCGGGCCCCCTTGGCCTCCGGCAGGGTCAGCCGCTCTCCCGGCGGGCAGGGGGCTACGGTGACCACCGGGCTTTCCCCCGGCCTTCCCTGCCAGCAAAGCGCGATTCCGTCTCCGGCCTCCCGACGGTTCCGGAGGGTCAGCGTGTAGTCTCCCCAGACCAGCGGCTGGTCCCGCAGCAGCTGGGCCTCCGTCAGGATCTGGGGCCGGGTCTCCAGAATCAGCCACCGGCGGCAGTACCGGGCGGTGACGCCGTGGGGCAGGCTCAGCCGCCCCTCCTTGCCCCAGGCTGTGCGCCGGGTCAGGTCCACGATGGCGTTCAGGTGCGCCGCCCCGACGTCCTTCCGCCCCACGCCCAGCAGGTCGAAGAGCCGCAGCAGCATCCGGGGCCGGACCGCCTCCGGAGCCTCCGCCAGGGCGTCCATGGAAAGGGTCACCCGCCCCTCCTGAACCTCCACATGGGCCGTCCTCCGGGCGGCGTCCTCCTCCAGGGAGGCGTCCACGGCCCGGAGCTGCCCGGCGGTCCGGCAGATGTGCTCCTCCGCACGGGGATTCAGCTCCTTCAAGAGCGGCATCACCCGGAGCCGCAGGAAATTCCGGCTGGCGGCGTCCGGATCGGCGTTGGTTCCGTCCTCCACATGGGGGATGTTCCACCGGGCGGCGTAAGCCTCCAATTCCTCCCGCGACGCGCCCAGCAGAGGGCGGCGGACGCCGTCCCGCTGCCACTCCATGCCCGTCAGGCCCTTCAGCCCCGTTCCCCGAATCAGGTTCAGCAGGACGGTTTCGGCGTTGTCTCCGGCGTGGTGGGCGGTATAAACCGCCTCGCAGCCCTCCGCCTCCGCCGTCCGGCGCAGGAAATCATACCGCATCCGCCGGGCGGCTTCTTCCACAGATAAGCCATTCTCCTTGGCGAAGCCCGCCACATCTCCCCGGCCCGCAGTCAGGGGAATCCCCCACTCTCCGCAAACCTTCCGGACAAACGCCTCGTCCCGGAGGGCCTCGCCGCCCCGGAGCTGGTGGTTGAAATGGGCGGCCAGGACCTCGCCGCCCCGCTCTTCGCACCACCCGGCCAGCATGTGCAGCAGGCACATGGAGTCCAGCCCGCCGGAGACGGCGCAGAGGACCCGCCGCCCCCGCCTGGGCAGAATCTGCCGGGGGGCGCGCTCCAAAAGCTCAGTCCTCGTCGTCATAGCGCTTCTCCAGGGTGGAAAACAGCGTATACTCCGGCATCCAGCGCAGCTCGACCTTTCCGGTCTCGCCGTGGCGGTTTTTCGCCACGATGCACTCGGCGATGTTGTGCTTTTCCGAATCTTCGTTGTAATAATCGTCCCGGTAGAGGAACAGCACGATGTCCGCGTCCTGCTCGATGGCGCCGGATTCCCGGAGGTCCGAGAGCATGGGCCGCTTGTCGTCCCGCTTCTCGTTGGCCCGGCTCAGCTGGCTCAGGCAGATCACCGGGACGTTCAGCTCCTTGGCCATGATTTTCAGCATCCGGGACATGTCGGAAACCACCTGCTGGCGGTTCTCGCCGCCCCGGCCGCTTCCTCCGGCGGAGCTCATCAGCTGGAGGTAGTCCACCACCACCAGCCCCAGGCCGTCCAGCCTCCGGCACTTGGCGTTCATGTCCGCCACGGACAGCAGCGGATTGTCGTCGATGCGGACGTCCAGCCGGTTCAGCACGGTGGCCGCCCCGGCGATCTTCTCCCAATCCGTCTCCCGGAGCAGTCCCGTCCGGAGGCGGTTGTTTTCCACCAGGGCCTCCGAGGACAGCAGCCGGGTCACCAGCTGCTCCCTGGACATTTCCAGGGAAAAGATGGCCACCGTCTTTCCCTCTCCCTTCGCCACATTCAGCGCCACATTCAGCGCCAGGGAGGTCTTGCCCATGCCGGGCCGGGCCGCTACCAGAATCAGGTCCGAGCGGTTCAGCCCGGTGATCTTCTGGTCGATGGCGGAGAGGCCGGTGGAGAAGCCGGGGAGGTGGTTCTCATGCTCGCTCATCTCCCCCAGGCGGTCCAGCACGTCGGGGAGGACCTGCCGCAGGGGGACCATCTCCTGGGCGCTCTGGCCCCGGCGGATGGCGTAGATCTTCTGCTCCGAGGCCTCCAGGATCTCCCCCGCCTCGCCCATGCCCTCCTGGACCAGGGCGGTGATCTCCCCCGCCGCCT
>CAQVQZ010000060.1:1152-10983 GCA_948902155.1 uncultured Oscillibacter sp. | reverse complement strand
CCCAGCCCCCCAGGCAGGTGACGGGCTATCTCAGGCGCTACCGGGCCATGGTTTCCTCCGCCAGCTGCGGCGCTGTTTTGGATGACGGAGATCGGTAGGCCGGGGCGGGCAATCCCTGGGCCGGCCGGTCGGGCCTGGGTGCGGTCCTCCAACCAAACGGGGCCTGGATATTCAGGCCCCGTCTGCCACTGCTCTTTATATATAGAGAGATGTAACAACAGGGGGCTTGTGCCCCCTCCCGTTCCCAGAGGGTGTCTTCCAATTCCCGGAGTGACGGACCGGGGCAGATTTTTTCGCCAGGCAAGGCGCTTTGGCGCGGGAATCCTGACGGATTTCAAGCCGAAGCAACGCGGCATGGCGGAAAAAGATGCCGCCGGTCCGCGTTTCGGGAGTTTGAAGACACCCTCTAGGGTCTGTTCACATAAGCCCACATGTGCGGATTCCCGAGGGAATTTTTGCCGGATGCAAGGCAAACATTTGCGGGCGGGCGGCCGCCCGGCAAAAATTTTTAACGCTGCAGACCACAAAATTTGCCGGAAACACATGCGTTTGGGCTTATGTAAACAGTCCCTAGAGAACCCATGCCCGTCTCTTTGTCCCACCAATTCACGTTTCTGCCTGGAAATGCACGGTGGGACCCTCCCCCCCTTTTTCAAATACAATTGACAACGCGGCGCAGCTGTGGTAAAATCACGTCATAATTGGATAACGGCAAAGGAAATTCCCGGGAAAACGGCGCAGGCCTGCCGAAGGAGTAACACTCTCAGGCGTCCGAGATCGGACAGGGACCGGGAATGGATGTAACTCTGGAGAAGCCCGGAAACGGGGACCGAAGGTGCAAGGCGGCTCACGCCGTCGAATCTCTCAGGTAAAAGGACAGAGTGGATGGACGCGGGATGGGTGCCCGCGCGTTTTCCACACCTCTTTTCCGGAGCGGCTGAACGCCGTTCCTTTTCATTTTTAGGAGGAAGAACACCATGCTTCAGCAAATTCAAGACACGCTTCTGCCCGTTGTGAAGACCATCAACGCCTACCTCTCCGATTACATCCTGGTATTCCTGCTCATCGCCGTGGGCCTGTGGTTCTCCATCAAGACCCGCTTCGTCCAGATCCGCTGCTTCGGCGAGGGCATGCGGAAGGTCTTCGGCGGCCTGACCCTCTCCGGAGACAAGCACTCCAGCGGCATGAGCTCCTTCCAGGCCCTCGCCACCGCTATTGCCGCCCAGGTGGGCACCGGCAACATCGTGGGCGCCTCCGGCGCCATTCTCACCGGCGGCCCCGGCGCCATTTTCTGGATGTGGATTATCGCCTTCTTCGGCATGGCCACCATCTACTCCGAGGCCGTGCTGGCCCAGGAAACCCGGGTCCGGGACAAGGACGGAACCATCCAGGGCGGCCCCGTGTACTACATCACCACCGCCTTCCAAGGGGCTTTCGGCAAGTTCCTGGCGGGCTTCTTCTCCATCGCCATCATCCTGGCCCTGGGCTTCTTCGGCTGCATGGTCCAGTCCAACTCCATCGGCTCCACCTTCCAGACCGCCTTCGGCGTGCCCTCCTGGGTTGTGGGCGTGGTCCTGGTGGCCATCTGCGGCGTCATCTTCCTGGGCGGCGTGCAGCGGCTGGCCTCCGTCACGGAGAAGGTCGTCCCCATCATGGCGGCCCTCTTTGTCCTGGGCGGCCTGGTGGTGCTGGTGGTCCGGGCCAAGTACCTCCCCGCCACCGTGGGCATGATCTTCCAGTATGCCTTCCAGCCCCAGGCCATCCTGGGCGGCGGCTTCGGCGCGGCGCTGAAAATCGCCCTGAGCCAGGGCGCGAAGCGGGGCCTCTTCTCCAACGAGGCCGGCATGGGCTCCACCCCCCACGCCCACGCCCTGGCCAATGTGGACCACCCCCACGATCAGGGCGTCGTGGCCATGATCGGCGTGTTCATTGACACCTTCGTGGTGCTGACGCTCAACGCCCTGGTCATCATCTCCACCCTCTACACCGCCGACGGCCCCCTCGCAGGCGGCTACACCGGCGCGGTGACGGAAACCATCGGCAAGGCCAATCTGGCCCAGACCGCCTTCGGTACGGTCTTCGGCGAGAATGTGGGCGCGATGTTCGTCGCCGTCTGCCTGTTCTTCTTCGCCTTCTCCACCATCCTGGGATGGAACCTGTTCGGCAAGATCAACATGACCTATCTCTTCGGAAAGAAGTCCACGCTTGTCTATACGCTGATCGCCCTGGTCTTCGTCTTCCTGGGAACGCTGGCCTCCAACGACCTGGTGTGGGAGCTGTCCGACATGTTCAACAACCTGATGGTCATTCCCAACGCCATCGGCCTCTTCGCGCTGACGGCCCTGGTTGTGCGGAACGTGCGGTAACACCTCCCGGGGTTCGCCTCCGGCGCCCCTGCCTTTCGGCAAGCCCGTTTTCTCCGTGTTCCGGCCGTCTGCGGGTCCCCGGAGTCCCGCAGGCCGTCAAAGGGGTTTATAAGAACCCCGCCAAACCGAAGGAGGCCGCTTTTCAGCGGCCTCCTTATTTCAATCGGCAGACAGCCCGCCGCCCACGGCGGACTTACGGCTTCCGTTCCGGCGAACACGCTCCCTGTACGGCGGCAGGCCGCGGGACCGTCCGTATGACGGCTTTCATTTTCCCGCCCTGCCGGCGGCACGGTCACCGCGGGCCGTCCCAAAGCAGCTGGCGCACATCCTCCGTTCCCCGCTTGGTATGCGTGCGCATCGCCTGGGAGGATTGGAGGGGGATGGACCGGCTCATGTCCTCAACCAGGGCGCTGGCCGCGGCGGTATCCCGCATCAGCCCCTTGGTCACCCCGATGTACTGCCGGACGCTGTACACGCCGTTGGAATTCTGCTCCAGCCGTTCATACAGCGCGCTGTACGCCGCCTGAATCTGGGCCACCCAGCGCCGGTCCGCGTCGATAATCCGTTTCGCGGCACGGGCGGCCTCCTGGGTGGATACGCTTGCCTGGTCCAGCCGCAGCGCCTTGACGGAAAGGCGGAACTGGGGCAGGGTCACCGCCTCCTCCCCCATCTGCAGGGGAATTCCCGTCCGCATCCAGAGCTTCGCGCTTCCGATGTCCGCCCCGCCGGAAACCACCACCTTCCCGCAGCTGCCGAAAAGGCAGGCGCCGATGTCCGCCCCGGGATCTCCCCCCAGGGCCTTCACAATCCGGGCGGTCCCGGTGATCAGGATGTCCCCGCAGGCCCCCCGAACGCCGGCCCCAATGGCGGCGGCATGTCCGGCGGCCGCGGCGGCGACTCTGCCCCCGCGGATACTGATGTCGCCCACCGGCGCCCCCAGCGCGCCGCCGATGCCCGCGCCCCCGCCCTTCTCTCCGGAGGCGCTGACCGTGCCCCCCAGCAGGGTTACCGCTCCCATGGCGCTGCGCTTTCCGGCGCCGATGCCCGCGCCCCCGCCGGTTCCGGTGGCCGTAACCGCGCCGCCCCGGATCAAGATATGGCTGGTCTGATCCCGGCTGCCGCTGCAGTCCCGGCCAATTCCGGCGCCGCCGTCGCCGCCCGCCGCAAAGAGGGCGCCCATGGGCGTCCGGCCGCCGTCCCGGGGCTCCACGCGGTTGATGCACAAGGTGGTGCCGTCCCCCAGCGAAATGCCCGCGCAGCCCTTGCCCCCCTCAAAGTGATTGTCCGTCCCGCTCTGGAGGAGAAGCGTCACGGCATTCCCCCGGCCCAGGCAGAAGGCCTGGCCGTGGGACACCCGGCAGGCCACGCCGCCCAGGGACAGCTCCACGCTGCCGATGCCGTCCGCCAGGGCGATCCTGCCGCTGAAGGGCGCCTGGTTCGCGTCCGTTCCGGCGCCGCCGGAGATGGCGGTCACCTGGCCGGACAGGATGCGGAGCGTGTGGGACTCCTCCTCATAGCGCCAGTCCCGCCCCGGCTCCCCGCCGGTGACGGTGAAGGGGTTGGGGTACATGACGGTCTCCTCAAAGGCCTGGGTCCCCTGGTTCCAATGCAGATAGGCATACCGGGTCTTTGGGCGGCCGAACTTGTCTCTGCCCCGAAGCGCCAGCGTATGGACGGCATACCCCCTGGAGGGGTCCCCCCTTTCCAGCCACAGCCGGACAAGATCGGAGCGTCCGCCGCTCAGAAGGCTCATCTTCGCCCGCCTGCCCTCCGTCTCCACCGCGGTAACGGCGCTCCATCCCGGAAGCAGGGTCTTCCAGACCACGTCAAAGGGCTTCAGCGTCTCCCCCTTGGGGCCGCTCACGCGGACCGCCCGCGCCGCCAGGACCGCGGGCCCCTCCAAAACCACGGGAACCGGCAGGAATCCGGGGGAGCCGTCCTCCCCTTCCTCTGCCGCGGCCGCCCCGCCCAGCAGGCGCAGCGTATTGGAGCCGTCGGCCCGGAAAACGCCGAACCGCGTCAGGCCGCTGCCGTCCAGAACCAGAGCCGTCCCCGGCTCCATCCGGACCTCCGCCAGGAGGACTTCCCCCCCGCAGAACACACGGCCCTCCGGGGCGGCAACGGTCAGCACGGGCACATTCACATTCTGAAGCGCCACCGTCCCGGAGCCGGTAATCCGGACGGCCTGTTCCGCCGTCCCCGTCCCCTGGAGCAGCACCTCCCCGCTGCCGCTTACCGTCAGTTCGCCGGAGGCCTCGTCGAAGGACACACAGGAAAGGTCCCTTCCAATCGCCGCAACCTCCCCAAACCGCATAACGGAGACTTGCGGCGCAGCGCCCGGCTCCGCCGCCGCTTCCATGCCGCCCGGAGCCCCCTCTCCGGCAGCGAACGGCGCTCCCTCCTCCGCAGCGGCAGCCCCGGAGCCGGAGGCGGCCGCCAGCAGGCCCATCAAAAGCTCCAGCTTCATTCCCTCCATCCCCGACAGGAGGCCCAGAAGCGCCACCTCGCCTAAAAGCGGATCTCCGCCGCCGGAGAGCAGCAGCTCCGTCAGGAAGACCTGCAGCCCGGGGGCCGTACCTCCGGCAAACTGGCTCTGGAAATTGGAGACGCCGGTAAACGCGCCTCCGGTCAAAAGCTCGATGGCCCGGTCCGCCGGGACGCCCTCCGCCACCGTCTCCAGAAGCCGCCCCAGGCCCTCCGCCGCCGCCTTCAGGTCGACGGCCTTGGAAAAATCTCCCCCGGCAATGACCGCCCCCAAATACAGCGCCGCCAGGCGGCCCGCGGCAGGGTCGCTCTCCAGCGGCCTGCTCATAACCGCAGCCAGAAGCTCGGCGGCTCCGGCGCTCCGGTCCAGCCCCAGCGCCGCCAGAAGGTCCTCCGCCGTGAGGCCGTCCCCCGCAATACCCTTCAGCAGCCAGTCCGGAAGCGTCCGGACGCCCTCCGCCTCAGCCGGCTCCTCTTCCAGGACGGCGGAGGGCGGCGCCTCCAGCTCGCTCCCCGCGTCCCCATCCAGGAACAGCTGCGCATCCCCGGCCACGGCGCTGCGGATCATGCGGTCGATCTCCTCCCGCAGCCGCTCCAGCTTCGCCTGGAGGGCAGAGCGGTCCGCCCCGCCGCCGGCGGACGCCTGGGCCAGGTCCGCCATTTGATCCAGGCTGTCCTGCACCTCGGCCAGCACGGCCTCGCCCCCCTGGAGCGTCCTCCGGCTCTCCCGGATGTGGTTCTCCGCCCGGCCGGCCCTGGTCATCAGCTGCTGCAGCGTCCCTGAAACCGTAAATCCCGTGGGATTGGCCGTCTTTTGCGCCTGCGCGGCGCCGGAGGGCTTCTCCGCCCTGCCCGTCTCCGGATACCGGGGCACGGCAAAGCCCTTATTTCTGCGAACCGTCAGCTCTCCCATTTCAAGCGCCTCCTTTCACTAGAGGGTGTCTTCCAATTCCCAAGCCCCCGTCTTGGGACGTCTTTTCCCGCCATGCTGCGCTGCTTCGGCTTGAAATCCGTCAGGATTCCTGCGCCGAAGCGCCTTGCCTGACGAAAAAATCAGCCCCCATCCGGTATTCCGGGAATGGGAAGACACCCGCCGGAGCCTGTTCACATACGTCCAAACGCACATCCTTTCGGCAAATTTGGGCTTATGTGAACAGGACCCAGACCGGCGAAACCGCCGTGCTTTTCCGCCCTGCATCGTCCGTCCCATAAGGCCGCAGCGCGGCCAAGCGGCGTTGGGGCTGAACATCCATCGGGTCCTTTTCCGCCGCGGCGGCTATAGAGTCAACGCAGTTGAAAAGAAGCATACACTTCTTTTCAACCGGCAGGCCTATGGCCCGCCGGGGCGCAAAGCGCCTGTGCGTTTCCTATGAAGGCAAGCACCGTGAGCCGCTCACGCGGCTTACGGCGCTGTAAAACAGCGCCGTATGGAAAAGAATCCTTTGGACTCTTTTCAACTGTGCTGGCTATACTATATAAATCGGCCAACCGGCGGGAAAGATAAGCGGCGTCCCGATTTTTGGATCTCCTTTCAAAAGAAGCGGAGGCGGACGGCGCGGCCATATGATCCAGCCGGTCATGTCCCCGGCTCTTCCGCGTCTCTCCATAAAAAAACCAAGGCCCCTCCTCAAAAGGAGAGGGCCTTAGCGTCTGTTTGAAAACCGGCTCCGGCACTCGTTCGCAAACGGCGGGAAGCCGCCCTTTTCCGGCGGGGCCGCTCTCAGCCCAGCGCCGCGGCCTGCAGCTCGTCGAACGCCTCCATGCACTCGTCCACCGTGGCGCCGTTCAGCAGCTCCCGCACAATCAGGCAGGTATTTCCCCACTGCTCCACCTTCATTCCCGCGTTAGAGCCCAGGACATACACGCCCGCTTCGATTCGGTCGTTAAGCGGCCTCAGCGCGGGAACGCAGTCCACCTTCACGTTTTTGGAGGGGGAAATCACCCGGTTCGTCTCCGAATAGATCCGGAGCGCCTCGTCGGAGGTGATCACATCGAGGACCTTCATCGCATCCGCCCGGTGCTCCGCGTTCGCGCCGACGCCGAAGCCGGTCATCGGCATGACGGGCATCTGGCCCCGGCTGCTGGGGAAGCCGATGACCTGCATCTCAAAATCCGTCTTTCCATACGCGGTTTCCGTGTTCGCCGCGCCCCAATAGGCCATGACAATGGGGGTTTTCTGCGCCAGGAAATCCGCCCCCTCCCCTTCGATGGCCTCGCTGACCGCGGCCTTCCCGGCGTCGATGTAACCGCGGTCCATCAGCTCCCGGAGAAATTCAAAGCCGGGGCGCATGTAATCGCTGTATTTGGCCTCTCCGCTGTTAAGCGCCGCAATTTCCGCCTCCGTGTTTCCGCCGTTATACAAGTCGGCATAGGCCTGGGCAAAGACAAACGTCTCCAGCCACCAGCGGTTTGCGCCCACGGGCGTTTCAATCCCGTTCTCCTTGAACACCCGGCAGCATTCCAAAAATTCCGCCGGCGTCTCCGGCAGGTCAAGCCCGTACCGGTCGAACAGGTCCTTGTTGACAAACAGGCCATAGGCGACGACCTCCTGCGGGATTGCCACCAGCTTTCCGTCCACCGTGTTCGCGGTCCTGATGATCTCCCGCAGGTTCTTTGCGCTGTCAAGCCCGGACAGGTCCGCCAGCTTCCCCTCCGCCCCCAGGGCCAAAATGGTGTCCGGATTCAGAAGATACAGATCGTCCACATCATTCCGCGCCCGGTCGAGGGCCACCTCGTCATAGGTCTTATCCTGATAGTTCTCCGCCGTATAGGTCTTATAGGCCACGGTTACACCCAGCCTCTCCTCAGCCAGCGCAATCGTCAGATCCGACGCGGCCCGCGCCACGTTTTCCGCGTTTGGGTCCGTCTTCTCCATGGGGCTGAACAGATTGGCAATGCGCTCCTCCCCCTCTTCCTGGGAAATCAGGTTCTTGGGGTCCTCATGGCCGCCGCAGGACGCCAGCAGCAGCATCGCCAGGACCGCCGCCCAGACGGCCCTCCAGTTCCGTTTCCTCATTGCTCCTCCTCCCTCCATTCGGCGCACTGCCGGATTGCCTTCTTTAAAAGCTCCATATTCAGGGGCTTCGCCACATGGGCGTTCATGCCGGCGCCCAGCGCCGCCTTCTCATCCTCGGCAAAGGCGTTTGCCGTCATGGCGATAATCGGTATGCGTTTCGCGTCCTCCCGCTCCAGGGCGCGGATGGCCCGGGCGGCCTCGTGGCCGTTCATCACCGGCATCTGGACGTCCATCAAAATCGCGTCGAACTCGCCTTCCTCCGACTGCCGGAATCGCTCCACCGCCAAGCGGCCGTTTTCCACAATCTCACAGGTGGCCTCCTCAATCTCCAGGAGCTCCGCCAGGATTTCCGCGTTGATCTCATTGTCCTCCGCGGCAAGAAAGTGCAGCCCCTTCAAATCGTTGGCCTCCTCCGGCTCCGAGGGGGCCCCGCCGTCGGGCTCCGCCCACAGCTCCGCGACCTTCTCCCGGAAGGCGGAGACAAAAAACGGCTTTGTCAGCAGGGCCGTGCCCCCCATGGGAAGGGTCTCTTCCGTTCCCTCCGCGTCGAACTCCGCCAAGAACACGACGGGAACCGGCCTTGGAAACGCCTCCCGCAGCTCCCCGGCCGTCCGGAGGCCATGGGCCTCCCAATCCAGCAGAAGCAGCTGGCAGTCCCCGCCGCTGCGCCGTATCCACTCCAGAGCCTCCTCCGCGCCGGACGCGGCCGCCACCTCCACGCCCGCGTCTTCCATAAGCGTCCGGACCGTTTCCCGGCTTTCCGCGTCTTCGTCCACCGCCAAAATCCGGGTGATGCCCCGCTCTTCCCAGAACTGCCGGTCCGCCTTGTTCTCCAGGGCGCGGAGCTCCAGATCCACCCGGAAGAGGGTGCCCCGGTCCACCTCGCTGAAGACCTCAATGGTTCCCCCCATAAGCTCCACGATGCTCTTGGTGATCGCCATGCCGAGCCCGGTGCCCTGGACCTTGTTGGTCGTGCTGTTCTCCGCCCTGGTAAAGGCGTCGAAGATCGTCTCCAGATACTCCGGCGTCATTCCATAGCCGTCGTCCTCCACTTCAATCCGGATATGCTCGTACTGGCTGGACCGCTGTTTCAGCCCGATGATGCGGAACCGGATATGCCCGCCCTCCGGCGTATACTTCACCGCGTTCGAAAGGAGGTTGATCAGGATTTGGTTGATCCGCGTCTCGTCCCCCTCCAGGTACTCGTGCCGGATGCCGGTCACCTCCAGATGGAACTCCTGCCCCTTCGCCTTTGCCATGGGCTGAATAATCGCCTCCACGGAGGAAACCACATCGTTGAGAGAGAACTTCTCAAAGTTGAGCACGACTTTTCCGCTCTCAATCTTGGAAACATCCAGGATGTCGTTGATCAGGCTGAGGAGATGCTGCCCGGAGGCCATGATCTTTTTCGTGTATTCCCGCACCTTGGCCGGATTCTCCGCCTCCGTGGCCAGCAGGGTTGTAAACCCGAGCACCGCGTTCATCGGCGTGCGGATATCATGGGACATGTTGGAGAGGAACGTCGTCTTGGACTCGCTGGCAATCTGCGCGGCCCGCAGGGCCTCCGCCAGCTGCCGGTTGAGGAGCTTCCGCTCCTCCTCCCGCTCCCTCCGGAGCTTATCCTGCTGCCGCCAGCTCAAGTAGTACAGGAGAATGCACAGGAAGAACGCCACCAGCATGGAAACCACGACAATGAATATATTCTGGTTGACCGCCCGTCCCTCCTGCTGGATGGCCGACACCGGCACATAGCCCACCAGGAAAATGGTCCCGCCGTTGACGGCCCACATATAGTTCAGCGCCTGTACCTCCCGGACACTGTGATAAAACAGGATATCCCTGCCGCCCTCCAGGCACTCCCGCACCTCCGCCTGAATGTCCGGGTCCCGGATATTGTTCGCCCGGTAAAAATCCGCCAGGTTCAGGTGGCCTGCGCTCCGCTGTCCCATCCCCTTGGGTTTCAGG
>CAQVQZ010000060.1:0-1142 GCA_948902155.1 uncultured Oscillibacter sp. | reverse complement strand
GGACAAAGCGCTCGCTCCCCGCGTCCATGATATACAGGGAAGCCTGACTGTTGTAAAACCCGTTTGGAAGGGCCTCGTCAATCGCGTCATAAACATACTCGGCATAAAGAGTCCCCAGCTCCCGGCCGTCCCGCTCAACAGGGCACTTGATCGTGTACGCCCACAGCCCCATATAGTTCAGATACGACTGGGAAACCGGCAGCCCCTCCACGGTCCCGCCCCGGGAAAAATCCAGCCCCTCCTCGGTAAAGGAATCCCCGGTATTGGAAACGCCCTCGGTTTCCCCGGAAAGAATCAGCGACATCTTGGACATGGTCCGGTTCTTCTCGTGGGTGCGGATATACGCCTCCGGATCCTCCGCCGCGGCGATCTCCTGCGCAATCAGCGCCTGAAATTCCACCTCATTGCGCAGGATCGCCTCAATGGTGCATTGGAGCAGATCCAGGCTCTCGCTCACGTTTTGAATGGCCGAAGCGGACATCTCCCGGGTTATCCTCCGGGAGACGGTGTATACAATTGTCCCCAGAATGCAAAAAACAAGGACGATTGAGAGGAGCAAAAACGGCCCTCTCCGTCTTTTTCCTTTGTTTGCCTTCTCTCTCATTGGCTGTCTCCATTCCGACGCATTGGAAGGACCCCCCGGCTTCCCGCGCCAAAGCGTTCCCCGTTGTCTCTGCAAAACAGGTTCTGACTCAAGCTGTTATATAGTATACCATTTTTCGGATTTTAGTGTCAATAGCCTCCGCCCGTAGGAGGACATAGGCGGACGAGGGACCGGGGCCGTCCGGCGGGAAAAAGGCCGGGCCCGTCTTTAAAGACAAGTCCGGCCTCCGCGGTGCAGGAGAATGCTTATGACAGGGCTTAGAAGCACTTTCTGTAGATGGCTTCCTCGCTCTCCAGGTCGAAGGGATAGTAGGCGTTGGTCATCAGCCGCTGCTGGTTGGCCTCCACGCTCTGGGGGAACTTCTTGAAGTCCTCCTCGGTGAAGCCGCAGTCCCGGAGGGGCCGCAGAGGCAGGATGCGCTGGAGCAGAGCGTTCATCTCGGGGATGGCGTTCTTGGCCTCGCAGCCCAGAATCCGGGCCACCAGCTCCTTGAAGCGCATGATTTCGCCGTCGGGGTTCTTCTCGTCATAGTAGTCCA
>CAQVQZ010000059.1 GCA_948902155.1 uncultured Oscillibacter sp. | reverse complement strand
TCTTCTCCCTGTCCATCACCGGCAGCGGCATGATCGTCTACGGCGCGTATCTGGATTCCGCCGAGGACGTGGCCGCCCTGGCCAAGCGGACCGCCCTCTTTGACACCATCGCCGCCCTGGTGGCCGCGCTGGTGATGATTCCCGCCTGCTTCGCCTACGGGCTGGACATCGGGGCCGGGCCGTCCCTGCTCTTCGTCACGCTGCCCAGGATTTTGCAGGATATCCCCCTGGGGCGGCTCTTCGCTATCATCCTGTACGTGGCGATGATCTTCGCCGGGGTCAGCTCCCTGCAGAACATGTTCGAGGCCGTGGGCGAATCCCTGCTGCACCGCTTCCCCCGGCTGAGCCGGAAGGCCATGCTGGCGCTGCTGTGCGCGGTGTGCCTGGGCATCGGGCTGCACATGGAGCCCATCTTCAAATGGGGGCCCTGGATGGACATCGTGTCGATCTATATCATCCCCATCGGCGCGACCCTGGGCGCGGTGACCTGGTTCTGGATCATGCGGCGGGAGGACCTGATGGACGAAACCGCAAAGGGTGCCCGAAAAGCGCCGGGGGCCCTCTGGTACGCCATGGGTCGGTACGTCTACGTGCCCTGCGCCATCATCCTGTGCCTGGTGGCCCTGTGCCTGAAGGTGGCTTTCTGAAAACGGATAGGAAAACCCGGCGGCGGGAAATTCCCGCCGCCGGGTTCGTTTTTGGGAAAGCGCGGACGCCCGCAGGGACGGGCGGTCACAGCAGGCCCTGGATCAGGATGATCAGCACCAGCACCGGCAGGACGAACAGGAAGTACGGCCTCAGCCAGCGGGGCATTTTGATGCCCTCTCCCGCGTTGGCCTCCTCCAGATAGCGGTCGTAGCCCCAGCCGCTCTTGCTGACGCAGAACAGCAGGTACACCAGGGAGCCCAGAGGCAGCAGCAGGTTGCTGACCACGAAGTCCTCCAGGTCCAGGACCTGGCCTACGGAGCCGTTGGGCAGGGTGGCCTCAAAGAACCAGAGGTTGTAGCCCAGGACGCAGGGCATGCTGGCGATCAGGATGAAAACGCCGTTGACCAGCGCCGCCTTTTTCCGGGTCCAGCCGAAGTTGTCCATGGCGTTGGCCTGGAGGTTCTCAAAGACGGCGATGACCGTGGAGAAGCTGGCGAAGGTCATGAACAGGAAGAACAGCGCCCCCCACAGGCGGCCGCCCGCCATGTTCAAAAACAGCTTGGGCAAAACGTTGAAGATCAGCGCCGGGCCAGACGTGGGCTCCACGCCGAAGGAGAAGCAGGCCGGGAAGATGATCAGGCCCGCCACCAGCGCCACAAAGGTGTCCAGCAGGCAGATGCGCACCGCCTCGCTGGTGAGGGTGTTGTCCCGCTTCATGTAGCTGCCGAAGACCTCCATGGCGGCGATGCCAAGGCTCAGGGTAAAGAAGGCCTGGTTCATGGCGGCGGTGATCACATGGCCGATTCCCGCCTCCATGGCCCGCCCGAAGTCGGGCAGAAGGTAGAACTTCACGCCCTCCATGCCGCCGGGGAGGGTCAGGCTGTGGACCGCCAGCAGGGCGATGAGGGCCAGCAGCCCCAGCATCATCCACTTGGTGATGCGCTCCAGGCCCTTCTGGAGGCCGAAGCTGCAAATCAAAAAGCCCGCAAGTACGGTGATGACCATCCAGGCGGTCATCTCCACCGGATTGGCCAGCATGGCGGGGAAGACGCTCTCCACCGCCTCCGCGCCGAGGCCGTCGAAGACCCCTCCGGCAAACTTGAAGAAATAGCCCAGCATCCAGCCGGAAACCGTGGTGTAGTACATCATCAAAAGGCAGCAGCCCGCCACGCAGAACCAGCCGTGGATGTGCCATTTGCTGCCCGGCTTCTGGAGGGCCTGATAGCCCTGGACGGCGCTCTTGCGGCTGGCCCGGCCCACCGCCAGCTCCATGGTCAGCACCGGCACGCCCATAATGGCCAGGAACAGCAGGTAGAACAGCACGAACACGCCGCCGCCGTTCTCCCCGGTGACATAGGGGAATTTCCACACGTTGCCGATGCCGACGGCGCAGCCCGCGCTTACCAGCAGGAAGCCCAGGCGGGATTGAAAACGCTCCCGTTTCATAAAACTCGTTCCTCTCTTCTATCTTTCATTGCGGCGTCCGCCTGCGGAGGGCGGACAGACTTCTTTATGATAGCGGGCATTGGGGGAAATGTCAATCCTTTCGTGAAACTCCGAACTTCGAACTTTGGCCCTCAACTTTGGCCACGCCCCCAATTTATGTTGACAAATCCCCTCACGTCTGATAGAATACCCTCTACAGTGAGGAAGAGGACCAGTACCCGTCATGCGTTCCCCAAAGAGAGCCCCCGGTCGGTGCGAGGGGGCGGGAGCCGGACGGCGAATACACCTTGGAGCTGGCGCCCGAACGGAAGCGGTGCTTCCCAGTAGGCGCGCGCCGGGTGCGCCCGTTACCGCGCAGCCGTGTGATGGCACGGCGTGAGGCGTCCGCCCGCGAGGGCGGCGTGAACCAGAGGTGGTACCGCGAATGCTTTTCGCCCTCTGTCCCCACAGGGACGGGGCGTTTTTTCGTTCCCTCCGGGGAATCACAACAAAAGGAGAATGAGAGATGCAGATTTACGAAGAGCTGAAGGCCCGGGGCCTGATCGCGCAGGTCACGGACGAGGCGGAGATCCGGGAGCTGGTGAACAACGGCAAGGCCGTGTTCTACATCGGCTTCGACCCCACGGCGGACAGCCTCCACGTGGGCCACTTCATGGCCCTGTGCCTGATGAAGCGCCTGCAAATGGCGGGGAACCGGCCCATCGCCCTCATCGGCGGCGGCACCGGCATGGTGGGGGACCCCTCCGGCCGGACGGACATGCGGCAGATGATGACCACGGAGACCATCGCCCACAACTGCGAGTGCTTCAAGAAGCAGATGGAGCGCTTCATCGAGTTCGGCGACGATAAGGCCATCATGGTCAACAACGCCGACTGGCTGATGAAGCTGAACTATATCGAGCTCCTGCGGGAAGTTGGAGCCTGCTTCTCCGTGAACAACATGCTCCGGGCGGAGTGCTACAAGCAGCGCATGGAGAAGGGCCTGAGCTTCCTGGAGTTCAACTATATGATCATGCAGTCCTACGACTTCTACCACATGTTCCAGACCCTGGGCTGCAACATGCAGTTCGGCGGGGACGACCAGTGGAGCAACATGCTGGGCGGCACGGAGCTGATCCGCCGGAAGCTGGGCAAGGACGCCTACGCCATGACCATCACCCTGCTGATGAACTCCGAGGGCAAGAAGATGGGCAAGACCGCCAAGGGCGCGGTGTGGCTGGACCCCAACAAGACCACCCCCTTCGAGTTCTACCAGTATTGGCGGAACGTGGGGGACGCGGACGTGCTGAAATGCATCCGGATGCTGACCTTCCTGCCCTTGGAGGAGATCGACGCTATGGACAAATGGGAGGGCAGCCAGCTGAACCGGGCCAAGGAGATCCTGGCCTACGAGCTGACGAAGCTGGTCCACGGGGAGGAAGAGGCGGAGAAGGCCCAGGAGACCGCCAGGGGCCTCTTCGCCGGAGCGGGCTCCACAGAGCACATGCCCTCCACGGAGCTGCCCGCCGCCAAGTTTGAGGACGGGAAGATCGGAGCCATCGCGCTGCTGGTGGCCTGCGGCCTGTGCCCCTCCAACGGGGAGGCCCGCCGTTTGATCCAGCAGGGCGGCATGATGGTCAACGACCGGAAGGTGACGGACATCGCCGAGGCGTTCGACCAGGCCGATTTCCAGGGCGAGGGCGTTATCATCAAAAAGGGTAAGAAAGTGTTCCACCGGGCGTTTATGAACAAATAGGGAAGAGAGGGCGAAAGCCCTCTCTTTTTCCATGGAATTTCCCTAAAAGGCTTATTTCCAAGCAAAACCCGCCCAAAACGGAAAGCCCCAAAATTCGCTTTTTAACCGACTGCGGTCATGTTTTACCGCCGCCGCGCCGAATTGGAAATTCGGCACCGCCGCCGTCTGCGGACCGGCTCCCGGATAGGGCGGGGAGGGGGAGACGGCCCGCTGATTGCACAAAGCAAAACCCGTTCAAAACGGGAGGTCCTTAAATTCGCGTTTTGGCCGACCATGGTCACTTTTCACCGCTGCCGCGCCGCATTGGAAATTTGGAACCGCCGCCGTCTGTGGACCGGCTCTTGGATGGGTCGGGCAAGGAGACAACCCAACAATTGCACAAAACTTAACTTTTGTGCAATGTAAAAAATTTTTTGCAGGGCGGTGGGATATTTTCCCGGCCCGGCGGGTATTGCTGGTGAAAGGTCCTTTCAAGGAGTGCTGCACATGCTGACAGAACAACAATTCACGGACGCCGCACAGCGGTATCTCGATATGGTGTACCGGGTCGCCCTGAACTGGTTCCGGAATCCCGCCGACGCGGAGGACGCGGCGCAGAACGCCATGCTCCGCCTGTGGCAGACGGATACGGACTTCCGGGGGGAGGACGACTATCTGCGCCACTGGCTGGTCCGGGTGACGCTGAACGAGTGCAAGCGGCTGAGCGGCCACCCCTGGCGGAAGCGGACGGTCTCCCTGGAGGAGTGCCCGGAGCCGGTGTTCTCCGACCCGGCCCGGCAGACGCTGTTCCAGGAGGTCATGGAGCTGCCCGCGAAATACCGCGTCCCGCTGTACCTCTATTATTACGAGGGCTACCGGGTGGACGAGGTGGGGAAGCTGCTGGGGCTGAAGCCCTCCACCGTCCAGACCCGGCTGGCCCGGGCCAGGGCGAAACTGAAAACGCAGCTGGAGGAGGTGTGAGCCTTGAAAACGCAGTATCGGGAGATGTTTGACGAGGTCCATGCCTCCGGACGATTACAAAAGGAGGTCATGAATATGACGAAGCAGGAGAGGAACCAAGTGGTGCGGAAGCTGTCCGTATCGTTTATCGTGGCGGCGGCGCTGGCCGTCATTCTGGCCGGGACGGCCCTGGCGGCGGTCATCGGCGTGCCGGAGACGTTGCAGGAGTGGTTTGGGAAGCAGTGGACCGAGGCCGGGGGCCAAGAGGAGATGCCCAAGGAGCAGAGCGAGATTATCGAGAGCCTGGTCCAGCCGGTGGGGGTTACGGCGACCGCGAACGGTGTCAGTGTTACCCTAGACTCTGTCACCCCAGGAGAGGGTAATCTCTGTCTGCTGCTCAAAATTAAGGGAGAGCGGCTGACGGGCAAATGGAACTTCATGCGCGAAAGAATTGCGGGGGGACCGATCGAAAAGGTCTCGGAAGGCCCGATGATTTTTTCTAGTCAAACAAAATCCGTGGGCGTCACGGAGGATGGGACGCAGATTTTCCTATATTGGATCGACGCGCCCATGGGCGTTGATTTCCTGGAGGGCGGCGACCTGGAGCTGCAGTTTGAAGATATTGAGCTGCGGGATGAAAACCCCGTTCCGCCGGGCACATATCCCGAGGGAGTTCTGGTGTCCGCCGATCTGGAGGGAACATGGATTCTGCCCTTTACGCTGGAGCCTTTGAAAGACCAGCCGGTCCTGACAGCGAAAAACGCCCATGTACCCTGCACGAAATGGGAGTGGGGCGAAAGCGGCAGCGAAATGGCTTTCAGCGAGGAGATGATGGATATCCGGGACATCCGGGTAACCTCCACCGGCTACAGCTATCTCTTGCCTGAAGAGCTTGTGGGATACCATGAAAATTATGATTATGACCGGGAATTGCCGGTTCTCCTGCTGACAGGCGGCATGACCCTCGAAGGACATGACTCCGGGCGGGACACCAGCGACCCGCAGGTAAGAGGTTCCTGGGATTTCCCCGTCGACCTCTCCAAGGTGGAATCCATCCGCTTTGGCGACGTGGTGATCCCGCTGGAAAAGCCGAAAAAATAAACCAATCGCAAAAGGAGCGCCTGTCTGACGACGGGCGCTCCTTTTGCTGCCGGGTGCAGGGGCGGCCCGCCCCTGCCGGGGTCCAGGGGCAGGGCCCCTGGCGGGGACCGGAGGGGCAGCGCCCCTGGCTCACATCTCCCGCTGATACCGCACCACCAAATAAACCTCCAAGGCGCTCTTCGCAACAAAAACCCCAATCGCCGCCGCAGTCACCCAAAGCGGCGCGTCAAACCCCAGGGACACCCACGCCGCCACCATGACGGCCCATTGCAGCACATCCCCGGACAGGGCCTTGGCCCGGCGGCGGATGGCCACGTTCCGCTCGTCGTTGACTTCGATCTCCTTCCTCCGGGCCAGGGCCGGGTCCTTTTGGTCCAGGCGCAGCATCAGCAGCTGCGTCAGCCCGATAGCCGCCATGCCGCTGCCGGAGCCCATCAGCGTGCCGCCCAGGCTGTTGGGAATTGCCTCCCATAGAATCAGCGACGCGGCGGCAAAGCAGAGTCCCACGATAATAAAAGCGATGTACAAGGTTTTTTTGCCCTTCATGACGGTTCCTCCTCATAGATAAAGATATCTTCGATGGGCACCCCGAAGTACCGGGACAGCTTGAAGGCCAGCAGGATGGACGGGTTGTACCGTCCGTTTTCCAACGACCCGATGGTCTGCCGGGAGACCTCCAGGGCCTCCGCCAGCTCCTCCTGCCGCAGACCCCGGGCCTTCCGCAACTCCTCCAGACGGTTTTTCATGGAAGACCTCCTTTCAGCGGATGGAAAGTCTGCTTTCCATATGTTGTCTTTAGGATACTCCTAAGGTACTAAAATGTCAAGCACACTTTCCATAAATTTTTTGGACAAACCCGGCATAGAGTGGGACGGGCCCTCATAGAGTGGAGTAACCAAAGAAAGGGGGAACCTCCCTTGCAAAAAAACGAACGCGCGGCGCGCTATGAACAAGCCGCCGCCATCCTCCCCAGCCGCCTGCGGACGGCGGCGCTGGGGCTGTCCGAGGGGGAAAAGGCCGCAGCGGAGGAGATCCGCCTCCGGGCCGGACGGCCGGTGACCGTGCTGCTGCCCACGGGGGAGCTGCCGCTGGAGGTCCAGGCGGAGCCGGAGGAGCTGGAGACCCTGTGCGACATTGCCACGGAATTTTCCCGCTACGCGGCGGCGGAGACCATCCGGGAGGGCTTTCTGCCGGTCCGGGGGGGCTTCCGGGTGGGGCTGTGCGGCACGGCGGTGATGAAGGACGGGGCGAACGCCAACCTGAAAAACCTCTCCTCGGCGGTCATCCGCATCGCCAGGGAGCGGAAGGGAATCGGGGAGGCCATCGTCCCGAAGCTGTTCCGGGACGGCGTGTTTCAAAGCACCTTGCTCTTATCCCCGCCGGGGGGCGGGAAGACTACGCTCCTCCGGGACGTGGTCCGGCTGCTCTCCGAGGGCGGGGCGGGAACGCCGCCCCAGCGGGTGGCCCTCATCGACGAGCGGGGGGAGGTGGCGGTGGTCCACCGGGGACGGCCCCAGATGGACGTGGGGCCCCATACCGACGTGCTGGACGCCTGCCCCAAGGCCCTGGGCATCCCCATCGTGCTCCGGGCCATGAATCCCCAGATCATCGCCGTGGACGAGATCACCGTCCGGGAGGACCTTGCCGCCGTGAATCTGGCGGCGGGCTGCGGCGTGGGGCTGCTGGCCACCATCCACGCCGCCGATACGGCGGAGCTGCTGCAAAAGCCCCTCTACCGCCAATTGCTGGAGAACCAGGTGTTCCGGCTGGCGGTGCGCATCCTGCGGGGGGAAACGGGACGGGCCTATGAATTGGAGGAGCTGCCATGGTGAAGCTGCTGGGGAGCCTGCTGGTGGCGGCGGGCGGCGCGCTGGCCTGGCAGCTCCAGCGGATGGAGCGCCGCCGGGAGCGGGAAGTCCTGAGCGACCTCCAGCGGGCCTTCCGCCGGATGGCGGAGGAGGTCCGCATGGCCCGGACGCCCCTGCCCGCGCTGCTGGGCAGCCTCGCGGAGGACTGCGGCGGGGCGGCTTCCGCCTTTTTTGAGGCGGTTTCTCTGGCGGCGGGCAGGGGGGAGGGCCTGGCCCAGGTCTGGCGGGCCCAGGCGGAGGCGCTGCCCCTGGGCCGGAGGGAGCGGACGGCAATCGCCTCCCTGGCCTATGACCTGCAAGGGGACGAGGAGAAGGTGTGTAAAGCAGTTTCCCATGTCAGCCAAACCCTGGAAAACAGCGCCGGAGAGGCGGAGCGGGCGCGGCCGGAACGGGAAAAACGGGCGGCGGCGCTGTGGTTTTCCGCCGCGGCGCTGCTGGTGATCTTGCTGCTGTAGAGGTACGAACGCATGGATGTGGATTTGATTTTCAAGATCGCCGCCATCGGAATCCTGGTGGCGGTGCTGAACCAGCTTCTGGTCCGCTCCGGCCGGGAGGAGCAGGCCATGATGACGACCCTGGCGGGACTGGTGGTCGTCTTAATGATGATGGTCCAGGAGATCAGCGACCTCTTTGACCTCATCAAGACCTTGTTCAACTTTTAGCCGTGGAGCTCTCGGTGCAGGCGGCGGCGCTGTGCGTCGCGGCGTCGCTTTTGGCCCTGGTGGTGCGGCGGGGGAGCCCGGAGGCGGCATTGCTGCTGACGTTGGGCGCGGCGGCAGCGGTGCTTCTCTCCCTGGCGGGAAGCCTGGAGCTGCTGATGAACTTTTTGGGGGAGCTGGTGGAGGAGAGCGGACTGTCCCGGGAACTGTTTATTCCCCTGTACAAAACCGTGGGCATCGCCCTGGTGGTGAAGCTGGGGGGAAGCCTGTGCCGGGACGCGGGGGAGTCGGCCCTGGCCTCGGTGGTGGAAACGGCGGGGGCGGTCTGCGCCCTGATTGCCGCCCTGCCCCTGCTGCGGGCGGTGCTGGCGCTGCTGATGGAGCTGATGCGATGAAGCGTTGGATTTGTTTGCTGTTCCTTTTCCTGGCCCTGACGGTGGAGGCCCGGGCGGCGGAGCTTCCGGAGGATTTGGCGGCGGCGCTGCCGGAGGCGGCGGAGGACATGCTGGAAGCCGGGGATTTCTCCGGCCCCGGGGGCTTTTCCCGAGGGCTGGCGGGAATTGCGGAACGCATATCCGGGGAGGTCCGGTCCGTTCTGCGCCAGCGCCTCCGGGGCGCGGCATCCATTCTGCTGGTGGCGGTGGCCTGCGGCGCGGTGGACGGCTTCGCCCGGGGAACCGGGGAGGGAAAAGCGGCCTTCCTCCCCATGGCCGGGGCCCTGGCGGTTACACTGCTGACAGCGGGGAGCCTGGAGGATCTTATCGGCCTGGGGGCGGAGACCATCCGGGAGCTGAACGTCTTCTCCAAGGCCCTGCTACCCACTCTGGCGGCGGCTACGGCGGCCTCCGGCGCGGCCACTACGGCCACGTTTCAGCAGGTGACCACCGTCTTTCTCGCGGACCTTTTGATGGAGCTCATCGACGGGCTGCTGATTCCCCTGGTTTATCTGTACATCGGAGCCCTGGCGGCGGGGGCGTGCCTGCCGGAGAACCGGCTGGGGGCCATTGCTGAGGGGCTGAAAAAAACCGTCACCTGGCTTTTGACCTCGTCGCTTCTGCTGTTTACGGTGTATTTATCCACGGTCCGGGTGATCGCCGGGGCGGCGGACGGGGCGTCGGTGAAGGTGGCGAAGGCGGCCATTTCCGGCGCGGTTCCGGTGGTGGGGGGCATCATCGCCGAGGCGGCGGAGACCGTTCTGGCCGGGGCGGGGATGCTGAAAAACACCATCGGCATATTTGGCATGCTGGCGATTCTGGCGGCCTGCGCCTACCCGTTTTTGCAGCTGGGGGTGCAGTACCTGCTGTACAAGCTCTCCGCGTTCCTGGCGGCGGCGGTGGGGGCCCCGGAGCTTTGCAAGCTCATCGACGGCCTGGGCGGGGCCTTCGGCCTGGTGCTGGGCATGACGGGAAGCTGCGCGCTGCTGCTGCTGGTGTCGGTGCTTACTTCCGTGGCGGCGGTGACGCCATGATCGGGGCGGTGCGGAGCTGGCTCACCTCCATCGCGGCGGTGACGCTGATGCTGACGGTGGTTCAAACCCTGGTGCCGGAGGGAACCCTCCGGAAAATCTCCGGCTTCACGGGAGGGCTGCTGCTGCTGGCGGCCCTGCTCCAGCCGGTGCTGAAAACGGACCTGGAGCGGCTGCGGCTGGACTTCTCCGGCTATGAGGAAGCCATTGCCGACCGGGCGGCGGAGCTGGACGCCGCAGGAAAAGAAGAGATGGCGGCAATCATAGCCGGGCGGACCGCGGCATATATATCGGACAAAGCGGACGCGCTGGGTCTTGGGATAACGGCCCGGGTGGAGACGGAGCCGGGGGCGGACGGAACTCCGCTTCCGGCCTCGGCGGACCTGACGGGCCCTTATTCCCGGGAGCTGGCGGACTGGATCGCGGGGGAGCTTGGAATTCCGGCGGAGAGGCAGGTTTGGCATGAAGGAAAAAACTGAAGGAGCGCGAAAGATATGGAACAGATACAAGTACGCGGCGCTGGTGGCGCTGATCGGCGCGGGACTGCTGTTATGGCCGGGGATTGGCGGCGCGGAGGGCCTCGGGGAGAAGCCCTCCGCCCCGGCGGCCCGGAGCGGCTGGGACCTCAAGACCGTTCAGACGGAGATGGAGGACATTCTGGCGGCCATGGACGGCGTGGGGCAGGTGAAGGTGATGCTGACGGTGGACTCCGACGGGGAGCGGCAGCTGGCCCAGAATACCCAGCTCAGCTACAGCGGCGACACCGCCGCGCCGGAGGACTACTCCCGCAGATCGGAGGCGGTGCTGGTGGACGGCGGGTCCGGGGACGAGACGGTGGTGGTGCGGCAGACCTATCCCACCTACCGGGGAGCCCTGGTGGTCTGCCAGGGCGGCGGCAGCGCGGAGGTGCGGCTGGCGGTGACGGAGGCGGTGTCCGCCCTCACCGGACTGCCCGCAGATCGGATCACGGTGGCAAAATGGCAGTGATTATTTGGAGGAGGAAAAGACCTATGAGCGCGAGATGGAAGAGGAACGCGGTGGTGGCCGTGATGGCGGTGCTGGTGTGCTCGGCGGTGGCGCTGAACTGGAAGTACACCGGGCAGGAGGCGCAGGACGCCTCCGGAAAGCTGCTGGGCGAGGCCCAGCTGGTTTCCGGCCAGGGAGCCGATGGGGAGAAGAAAGAGGACGCTTCCCCGGAGGAAGCGAAGGACGGCGAACCGGCGGAGGACGCCGCCGCCGAGGACGAGGGGGCGGTCTACACCGGCTCGGACTACTTCGCCTCCGCCCGGCTGACCCGCCAGCAGGCCCGGGACAGCGCCA